>JASLGV010000284.1 GCA_030149995.1 Pedobacter sp. | reverse complement strand
CAATGGCAATGGCCTGATACTTTTCCGGTTTATCAATTTTTAAATATT
The DNA here is from genome assembly GCA_030149995.1 of Pedobacter sp. GTDB lineage: Bacteria > Bacteroidota > Bacteroidia > Sphingobacteriales > Sphingobacteriaceae > Pedobacter. The sequence goes on along the minus strand of JASLGV010000284.1, from coordinate 10,324 downwards.
CATCCCTTGGCAAAACCATTACCTCCGGCAGGCTTGCATTTAACGCAGTAAGGCCTTGTAATGGTATACAGGCGGTGGTAAGTCCGGCACCTGCATATAAACAAGCCTTTGAAGCCAGCAGCGCAGCACCCATTGTCTCCGTTGTACCGGCAATAATTAATGCATGCCCATAAGTACCTTTATGACTAAACCTTTTGCGCGGTTTCAAAATATCTGAAACATCTGCCCCTTCAGTCAGGCAAAAATCTGTTGGCAGGCTTTCAATAAATTCTTCGTCAAGGCCGATTTTAACCACTTCGAAAAGCCCGGTAGCCCGTGCAGATTCCGGAAAGAAGAAGTTGATTTTAGGTCTTTGAAAACAAATGGTTTTGTAAGCACGGATGCCCTGATAAGGTTCTGCTATTTTCCCTTCCGCAGGAAAACCTGTTGGCACATCAACCGAATAAATTCTTTTATTTAACCCGTTAATCAGGTTCACCAATTCAAGATAATTCCCTTCCAGGGGCTTATTTAAGCCGGAACCTAAAATTGCGTCAATAACAAGGTCTGTCTGAATTTCTTGGATGGATGAAACTTCATTTATTTCTGTTTTCTGACAGTCTGTTTCCGCTAACCGTTGTAAATTAATACCGTAATCTTCGCGCTCTTTAGCCGAAAAATTAACCAGGTATACTTTTAAGTTCCGGTAACCGGCAGCAAGTAAAAGATAAGCGATTGCAAGGCCGTCACCACCGTTATTCCCTTTGCCGCAAAAAATTGCTATATTTTGTTCCCCATCTGGTTCATGTTTTACAAAGCACTTTACAAAAGCTTTTGCAGCCTGTTCCATCAGATCGACAGAGGCTATCGGTTTATTTGTAATGGTGTACGCATCTGCCTTACGCATCTGAGCAGAAGTTAATAGATTTTGCATAAACTAAGGTAATTTAATCTGTTCATAAAATCCGATTAAAGCAGAGAATGTTTTATTTGTTTGATTATTCTTATGTAACTGATTTGCCCATAATAACAGATAATGCCTGATTCGTTATTTCCTCAATCCAATGTATTAGTACTCAGAATTATTACCGCAAAATCCATTCTTTTTAATAAATTGCAGGTTATATAATTTAACCCAAATGTAACATTCATGAAAAAAGTTTTTTTGCTGGTAACCTGTTGTTTTTTAACAGCCGCTTCTTTTGCACAAACGCTTGTTAGCGAAACGGAAATCGGGGAAACGGAAAATGCATCGACCCAGCCGTCTATTGCCATTATTCCTGAACCTGTTTCCCTGATGCGTAAAACGGGCAGTTTCGTTCTTCCTGAAAATGTTGTGATCCACGCTTTAAAAAGTACAGAACTGAAGCAGTCCATTTCCGTTCTTACCGGACGTATTCAGACTGCCACCGGTAAATCTGTAAGTGTGTTAAACACAGCTGCGCATCCCACTATTAAACTGATCCTGAATACACAGGAAGATCAGCAATTGGGCAAAGAAGGATATAAGTTACTGGTGGCCCCCAACCAGATAACAGTAACAGCCAATAAGGCTGCTGGTATATTTTACGGCGTACAATCCTTAATCCAGCTGTTCCCCGCCGAAATTGAAGGAAAAGAACTTGCCGATCATGTAAAGTGGAAAATTCCTTGTGTAGAAGTTATAGATTACCCAAAACTTGGCTGGCGTGGGTTGATGTTTGATGTTGCCCGTCATTTTTTCACCAAACAGGAAGTTAAACAATACATTGATGCCATGGTTAAATATAAGTTTAACCTGCTGCACTTACACTTAACCGATGATGAAGGCTGGCGCATTGAAATTAAGGGACTTCCAAAGCTTACCGAAGTTGGTGCCTGGAGTGTTCAGAAAACAGGAACTTTTGGCGATTTTATTCCCCCAACCCCCACAGAACCACGCACGTATGGAGGCTTTTATACGCAGGATGATATTAAAGAACTGGTACAATATGCTAAAGAACGTTTTGTTGATATTTTGCCCGAAATCGATGTACCAGGACATAGCTTAGCCGCCATTGCCGCCTATCCGGAGCTTTCCTGCACACCGGATGCCGTTAATTACAAAGTACGTTCCGGCGAAAAAATTATGGACTGGAGCCGTGGTGCGCCGCCAATTGCATTGGTTGATAACACCTTATGTCCGGCAAACGAGCGGGTGTATAGCTTTTTAGATACTGTTATTACCCAGGTTGCCAAACTCTTCCCTTTCGAATACATCCATTTGGGCGGAGATGAAGCATCGCATAATTTCTGGGAAAAAAATGATCAGATTAAACAGCTGATGCAGCGCGAAGGACTGAAAACAATGCCACAGGTACAGGCTTATTTTGAGAAAAGAGTAGAACAAATTGTAATCTCAAAAGGCAAAAAATTTATGGGATGGGATGAAATCCTGGAAGGTGGCGTCTCGCCCACGGCTGCTGTAATGAGCTGGCGCGGATTAAAATACGGTATACAGGCATCAAATGATAAACATGATGTAGTAATGTCGCCTACTGAATTTGCTTATATTGATTACATGCAGGGCGATGTAAGTACAGAACCCCGGGTATACGCTTCTCTTAGACTAAATAAAACCTACCAGTTTAACCCACAACCAGCCGAGGCCGATATAAAATATATTATCGGGGCACAAGCCAACCTCTGGACGGAACAGGTTTACAACATCCGCCAGGCCGAGTACATGACCTGGCCACGTGGCTTTGCCATTTCAGAAGCGGCCTGGTCGCCATTAAGCAAAAAAAACTGGCCTAATTTTGCAGAACGTACAGAAGCACATTTCAAGCGCCTGGATGCTTCAGAAACCAAATTCTCACCTGCCATATACGATCCGATTGTAAACGTTAAAAAAACAGCCGATAAACAAATTTTAATTGAGCTGACAACCGAGATTGATGGTTTAGATATTTATTACAGCTTTGATAACTCAACACCCGATCGCTTTTATCCAAAATATACAAGTGCGCTTGTTCCGCCAAAAGATGCCAGCATGCTGCGCATCATTACCTACCGCGGTAAAAAACCGATTGGCCGTTTAATGAGCATCGCCATTGCCGATTTAAGTAAAAGAGCAAAATAAGCTTTAAAAAATTCATTTGCCAACAGCCTGTATTCATTTCAGAATACAGGCTTTTTTGTATCTGTATATGGATCACCCCGGGCAGTAATAAATTTATTCAAACTTTTATCTTTTCCGTTCGTTATACTATCCAGCCGGAGTTAAACAACTGAATCAAAATAAGTTGACATTCTTCCAGGTTAAAACGTTTCGTTCTGTAACCATTAAAACAGTATACGCTATGAAAGCAACTCAATTACTAACAGCTGCAGTGGTGGCTGCAACACTATTTTTTACGGGCTGTAGCCCCAAAGACACCGATATACAAGCAGCCATTCAGGCCAAAGAACCCGCTGGTATTACGGTAAATGTAAATAAAGGGGAAGTAACCCTAACAGGTGAAGTGGCCGATCAAAATGAAAAAGCACATGCCGAAGAAATTGCAAAAAGCCAAAAGGGAGTTAAGTCTGTTGCAAACAACCTTTCGATCAAAGAAGCAGCACCGGTAATTATTGCTGAAGATACAACGCTCACGAAAAATGTAGCCGATGCAGTTAAGGATTTTCCAACCGTTCGGGCCAGTGTTAAAGATGGTGTGGTTACCTTAACAGGCGAATTAAAGAAAGCATCTTTGGTTACGCTTATGCAGCATTTGAGTGTGCTAAAACCTAAAAAAATAGAAAATAAATTAACCATAAAATAAATAAGCATGGCTTTAGCAGATAAATACAAAGCACTTACCGATGCAGCAGGTAACGCAGGCGTAAAGGATTTGGCGGTTCGCGAAGCGGATGGCATACTTTATATAGACGGAACAGTAGCGGATGGAGCAACCAAAGATTCGCTGTGGGAAATATACAACGAAATTGATCCAAATTTTGCAACCGGCGATCTGGTGTTAAACATCAACGTTTCGATAGATGCAGCGGTCACACACGCAAAGGTTGTTACAGAAAGCGGCAACCTGAACATACGCAAAGGACCGGGAACAGATCAGCCGATTGTTGGCAAGGCGGCACATGGAGAAGTAATTACACTTGTTAACAGAAGCAACGATTTGTGGTGGCTGGTGCGAACCAACAAAGGAGAAGAAGGTTATTGCTATGCACAATATCTGGAAGCACAGAACTAATTTTAAAAAATCATCCCCTATAAATAGAAAACCCGGATGGCTTTTACAGCTACCCGGGTTCTTCTTTTAATTGGTTCTGAATTATTTTTTTGCTGCCGGAGCTGCTGCAACCGGAACTGGTACCGGAGCTGCTTTTGCTTTAATAATTTCTTTTAATTCAACATCAAAAACCAATGGAGTAAATGGATTGATTGGACCGCCACCATTTTCGCCATAAGCAAGTTTAGAAGGAATAATCATTTTGATTTTACCACCGGCACCGATTAAACGAACACCTTCAATAAAACCCGGGGCCAATTGACCTAAAGGCATTGGACGTGGACCATAGTGTACCATTGGCTGATAAAACTCTGCTTCTTTCGCTATTTTCTCATCAGATGTATCGAATAAGTTTAACTTACCATTACCTTTTTTATGGGTAAACTGACCTGTATAATTAAGTACAACTGTATCTGTCAGATCAGCACGTTCAGCATTACCTGGTGCTTCAACTACATATTGTAAGCCAGAAGCACTTGTAGTCGTTTTCAACTTATTATCGTCGATGTATTTTTTAATCTTGCCTTCTTCAGAAGCTTTATTTTTTGCAACCAGTGCTTTGTATTCTGTTTCAAAGAATTCTCTTTTCTTTTTTTCGAAAGTTGAATCTGCTTCTTTAGCATCTTTGTGTAAAACCTTTTCGATTTTAACCGTAAAAGTAGCAAAGTTGGTTTTGGCATTTGCCGGTTTTGGCTGACCAGAATATTTGGCAATCGAATCCAGGTTCAGTCTAAAAACAGCACTATCGCCTTCGCCTAATAATTTTAAAGCTGAAACCATATCACCTTTGAACATAGAATTGTTGATCGGGAAAAAGGCCGGACGCTCGCTATCATAAGTATTAACAAGAACAGAGTCGGAGTTATCTTTTTTCTCAATGGTTTGAATACCATTTAATTTGATAAAATCACCTTCCACAATCTTTGCTTTACCTTCATTTTTAAGGATCTTGTAGGTTAAGTCACCTTCGCCCTTTTGGAAGTTGTTACATGCAGCTAAACCTAAGGATGCTGCAAACAGAATCATAATTCCTTTTTTCATTTGTTTTATTTAACTTTTCTTAATTTTTAATTCAGATCACAGACCTGCATTTATGCTAATAGTTGATTTTTATATTCGGAGAGAATGGATTTAAACTGGCTCACAACTTCCTCTAAGCCATCATCAGAGGCGCCACCCGCTGCATTTCGATGACCACCACCATTGAAATATTTTTTACAAATCTCATTTGCCGGAAAATCGCCGGTTGAGCGGAGGGAAAGTTTAACTTTATCGGTTCGTTCAATAATCAGGGCAGCCAGACGGATACCATTTATAGAAAGGGCATAATTTACAACACCTTCCGTATCGCCGGTTGTGCTGTTAAACCTTGCCAGTTCATCTTTGGTAACTGAAATAATGGCTGTATTAAAATCCCGAAGCACTTCTAATTTATTGGATAAGCAATAGCCCAGAAAGCGTAAACGATCTTCGCTGGCATTATCGTACACCAACTGGTGTATGCGTGCATGATCTGCGCCCAGATCAATCAGGTTGGCTGCGATCCGATAGACCTCAGACGTTGCCGAAGCAAAACGGAAAGAACCGGAATCAGTCATAATACCCGTATACAAACAAGCCGCTACATCTTTGCTGATGCCTTTTTCATCTTCCAGCTGATTAACGATAAAGTCGTATACCAACTGTGCTGCTGCACAGGCGTTGATATCCCAATGACGGTAATCGTCGAAATCTTCTGGTTCCAGGTGATGATCGATCATCACTTTAATGGATTTCGAAACGCGAACCAACTCGCCTAATTCATTAATCCGGCTCAGGGAATTAAAGTCGAGACAGAAAATTAAATCCGCTTCTTCAACCAGCATAGCTGATTGCGCCTGCTGCTCAGTGAAAATGACCACATCAGAATTATTGGGCATCCAATGTAAAAACTGCGGGTAATCTGTTGGAGTGATAACTTTTACGTGGTGTCCCTTTTGAATCAGATAACCGTATAATCCTAAAGAAGAGCCCATTGCATCGCCATCTGGCTTATGATGCGTGGTAATAACAATTTTCCTCGGAAATGCCAGCTGGCTCTTTAACTCTGTTAATGTAAGCATATTTGTAAACGTTGCAAAGCTAAGTAATTTTAACATTAAATGCGCTGTATTTGACGCCATCCTTTTAATATTAATCAATTAAAACGTACTTTTGCAGAAAAAATTGATATAAAAACAAATGAGTACCAACAGAACTTTCACCATGATTAAGCCTGATGCAGTTGCAAACGGCCATATTGGAGCAATTTTAAACGACATTACCAATGCTGGTTTTAAAATCATCGCATTAAAATATACCAAATTAACAGAAGAAACAGCTGGACAGTTTTATGCTGTACATGCTGCCCGTCCTTTCTATAAAGACCTGGTAGACTTTATGTCGTCTGGTCCGATTATCGCTGCGATTTTAGAAAAAGACAACGCGGTTGAAGATTTCAGAAAATTAATCGGCGCAACCAATCCAGCTGAAGCTGCAGAAGGTACCATCCGTCAGAAATATGCAAAATCAATTGATGCAAATGCTGTTCACGGTTCAGATTCTGACGAAAATGCTGAAATTGAAGGCAACTTCTTCTTTAAAGCAGATGAGCGTTTCTAATTTTCTTACCTTATAAGAGCAATGGAACCCCGACTGTTCGGGGTTTTATTGTTTTGCGTGCACCGATCTTTTCCATGGGGCAAAGCAATCGAATACCTCCTAAACCAACCCTGTAATGAAGTGCCCGGACCGGCAGCATTACCTAAATAATAAATTAATCCGAATGAAAAAAACTCTTTTAACTCTACTTGCATCCGGCATTGCTCTCGGATCTTTTGCCCAGGCAAAAAAAACTGCTGTAAAAAAAGTAACTGCTGCAAAGCCAGCTGTTGCCGGTACCCATACAGTACCTGTTGCACTAAAATCAACACTTGATTCGACCAGTTATGCCTTTGGTATCTCGATCGGATCCAGCTTAAAAACAACTGGATTAACCGAATTAAACTATGATATATTACTTAAAGGGCTGAAAGATGCCTTTACAGGAGCTAAATTAAATTTCGATCTGCAACAAGCTCAGCAAGCCATTAACAATGCGCTTGAGGCGGCCAACAAAAATAAATACAGCGCCAATCTGAACGAGGGTAAAGCTTTTTTCGAACAAAATAAAAAACGTGCGGGTGTGCAAACTACTGCAAGCGGCCTGCAATATGAAGTGCTGAGCGCGGGAACCGGTGTTAAACCAACCGCAACAGATTCTGTATTGGTACATTATAAAGGCAGTTTATTAAATGGTCAACAATTTGACAGTTCTTACGACCGTGGCGAACCTGTTACCTTTACATTAAACCAGGTAATAAAAGGCTGGACAGAGGGCTTACAGTTAATGCCAGCGGGGTCTAAATATAAATTATACATTCCATATAACCTGGGGTATGGCGAACGTGGCTACGGCCCAAATATTCCGCCTTACAGCACCCTGGTTTTTGAAGTGGAACTGTTAAAAGTAAACGGGCACTAAAAACGCTTTAAAACTTTTTATCATACTTGAATGTTAGCTATAGAAATTAACATCAATATGAAAAGAACATTTCCCCTGCTGCTAATTGCACTTTTATGCAGCACACTAAGCAGCTGCGAACTTGTGCAAGGTATATTCAAAGCTGGCGTATGGACAGGTATAATTGTGGTTATAGTTGTTGTAGCACTGATTATATGGATAGCAGCCAAAATATTTGGTGGTGGCAGCAAGGATTAACTTTCCTTAAGAAAACCTGGTAATTAAGTACTTTATGAGAAAAAGGCTTGAAATTTAAATTTCAAGCCTTTTTTATCTTATAAAAAGATCATTTCGGTAACAACTTCGCTGCCTGCGTGTTCATTAAGCTTCTGCATGATCCCCTGCTTAACCATAATGAGTTCGTTTTTAATTACCGAAGATTCTATTCTGATAAACAACCTGCGATCTCGGATGTAAATTTGTGTTGTTCGGTTGGCAATGGCTGTTCCCATAATCTCTGGCCAGATGGCTACAACCGAAGTTTCATCAAACTTACGGCGTAACCGGTACACATCGAGCATTTTACTGATGGCATCTTTTAAAGTAACATCATTGGGTTTACGCATATTCTATAGGTCTGATTTGCCCCTCCTCCACATCGAACAAAGTTACATCAACTTCAATCTTTTTAAAAATAGATTTAACCCTTTCTATACCGGTATCGGTAATAAATATTTGTCCGAAATCATGGTGTGAAACCATTTCCATCAGCTTATGTACACGGTGATCGTCCAGCTTATCAAAGATATCATCCAGCATCAGCAAAGGCTTAAATCCTTTATTTTTAGCAAGGTAGGCATATTGAGCCAGCTTTAAGGCAATTAAAAAAGATTTCTGCTGACCCTGCGACCCAAATTTCTTTAACGGCATACCGTTAATTACAAAAACCAGCTCATCTTTGTGTATACCGGTTGTGGTTCTTTCGAGTACACGATCTTTTTCAACCGAACGCTGCAAAAGCACTTCAAAAGATTCTTCATTCAACTGCGACTGATAATTCAGCGCTACGGTTTCTTTCTGGTCGGTTATATAAACATAATACGAATTAAACAGGGGGATAAAGCTTTCCATAAAAGCCTTCCGCAACAAGAAGATCTTATTGCCAGCAGTTGTTAACTGCTCATCTAAAATCTCCAGCAAAGCGGGATCATACTTCCGGGTAACTGCAATCTGCTTGAGTAACGCATTTCTGTTTTGCAGTACACGGTTGTAAGCAATTAACTGATCCAGGTAATGCGCATCGGTTTGCGAAATAACATTGTCAATAAACCGGCGGCGTTCTTCACTGCCCTCCATAATCAGGTTTACATCGTAGGGAGAAACCATCACCACCGGAAACAGACCAATATGATCGGCCAGTTTATCGTATTCCTTTTTATTCCGTTTAAACTGTTTTTTCTGATTGCGTTTTACGCCACAAGATATTTTTTCGTTTTTATCCTGCCGCTCAAAGTCACCCTGAATCATAAAAATATCCGAACCATTCTTAATTTGCTGTCCGTCTATCGGGTTAAAATAACTTTTACACAGGCACAGGTAATGAATGGCATCGAGCATATTGGTTTTGCCGGACCCGTTGTTACCTGTAAAAACATTCACCGTTTCTGAGAACTTCAGATCTGCATCGGTATAGTTTTTAAAATTAAGGAGTGTAATATTTTTTAACCACATAAAGAGGCTGCAATTTACCTATTTTTACGGTTCAAACCGTTAATTAAGCGCAATACTTTATAACATTGAATTTTTGTTGTGTATTTTTAGAGATAAAATACACAACATTTTTCTGAACGTATACACGGATACCCGTGATTTTTAATTAAATACTTAAAATAAAGGTTGATACTTTGACTGAAAAATGTATTTTTGCAATCTTAATTTTTTAAATAAACATGTCTACAACAGATAATCAGACGACTCAACCTATTAGAAAAGGTTCTTTTTTACAGGAAAATAACAAAAGCCTGCTTTTTATTGCCGGCGCTATTGTTGTATTAATTGGCGTGTATTTTTGGTACCAAGGTGTATACTTAAAAAATCGTGCTGAAGAGGCTGCCAGCAAAATGTACAAAGCTGAGCAATTTATTGGTGTAGACTCATTATCAAACAAAGCGGTTAAAGGCGAAGGCGGTTACCCTGGTTTAGAAAAAGTTGCTGAAGAGTATGCAAATACCAAATCAGCTAACCTGGCTAATCTTTACCTGGGCGGTATCTATTTGCGCAAAGGCGAATATAAACAAGCTGTAGAATCTTTGAGCAAATACAGTGCTACTGGTAGCCCGGTTGCAGATCCTTTGGCTTTAGGCTTATTAGGTGATGCTTACAGTGAATTAAAAGATTTCAAACAAGCTGCTACTTATTACAAAAAAGCAGCAGATAAAGCAAGTAAGTTTACTTCACCGCTTTTCTTAAAAAAATTAGGCCTTGTAAATGAAACCTTAAAAGATTTTAAAGGTGCTGTAGATGCTTATACAAAGATTAAAACGCAATATCCGGAGAGCCAGGAAGCTCAATTGGT
>JASLGV010000269.1 GCA_030149995.1 Pedobacter sp. | reverse complement strand
GGATGAACGGCAGCAACCTTATTTAAGTCAGTTTGTTGTGGGGCTTTACCACACGCAGAAAATATATGCAGGGCTCACAAAGAAAGAAGAATTTCAGCATGCAGGTCTGAAACATGTCTTTTTACCTGGATCTGAATGGCTTTATTTCGAAATTTACTGTCACCAGCAGCGGAGCGATCAATTACTTGTAGGCGTAATTGCTGCTTTTTTATCCAGTTATGCTGATGCCATTCAGCATTGGTTTTTTATCCGTTATAATGAGCATGGAAGCCACATCCGGCTAAGAATCTTGCTGAAAAGAAAAGAAGACGGACAGCGCATCACAGAAGCCTTATCTGCATTGCTCGAACCGGATGTTGCAACCGGATTAATTTCTGATTTCCAGCTCAGAACTTATAAAAGAGAAACCGCACGTTATGGTACAGATTTGATGGAAGCTGTGGAACAGCATTTTTGTAAAGACAGTCTTTTTGTACTGGCACTTTTACAGGAAAATGTAGATACTTTTTCCAAATACAGGTTTTGTATACAGCTGTGTAATGCCATTAAACAGACAAACCTTTTCGAAACAAATACATTTGTGTCTGTTGTTAAAATGTTCTCTGATTCTTTCAATGACGAACATGGCTTAAAAGCAACCGGGTTTAAAAAACTAAACGGGCAGTACCAGCTTTACCGGACAACTGAACCACCTGGATTTGAACCGGAAATAACAGCCTGCTTTGAAATTTTTGCTCAATCTATGATGACTGTACTGCGCAGCTGTCATCCAGAAAGAAGAGCCCGGTTATTTGGCGATTTGGTTCACATGCATGTAAACCGCTTATTTAACAAGCACCAGCGTATCCACGAAATGATTATTTATTACTTTCTTTTTAAGGATTTACAACGTGCCACTGCATTAGGCTAATTGGTTTTGTAAGTTTAAGCCAGAAAATGCCGGATTTATCTTTACGCGGATATCTGTTATATAACGATTGATATCATCCCGGTAATAGCTGAATTCATAATCTTCTTTATAGAAATTGTTCAGGCGGTTTTCGATGTTTTCAATACCTACATGGTGGCTGTGGCTATTTTTACTTTTTACTTCATTAATCATGTTGATGGTGGTAATGCGGAGTTCACCGGCCTCACTACGAATGGTAATGACCGCTGTATGGGCAGAATGAGAGATGTTACCATGTTTAAACATGTTCTCAACCAGGGTAAGTAAAATCAGGGGTGGAAATTTAATTCCAAATAGTTCGCCTTCAACCTTAAGCTCAAGATTAATGCTGTTGGCAGTGCGCAGGCGGTGCAGGTTAATCAAATGTTCAATTTGCTCTACTTCTTCAACCAGGGGTACCATTTCTGAAGCTTCAGGTCTTTTTAGCGCATAACGCATCATTTCAGCCAGATTCATAATGGCATCGGCAGCCATGGGTGCCTTTTTACGGGCATCATTGTAAATAAAGTTTAAGGTATTAAATAAGAAATGCGGGTTAATCTGGCTGCGCAGGTAATTATTTTGCGATTGAACCAGGTCGTGTTTCAGCGCTTGTTTTTCGATGGTCGAAATCAGGCTTTGTTTTTCCAGTTCTTCCACTCTTTTTCGTTCCTCAAACGATTTCTTAATGTATACGTAACCAATGGAGAAGCCAATAAAGTACAAGGCTCTGTAGATACAGCTTGCGATAAAAACACGGTTTAGCTCAAGAGGCTTTTCAAGCTTTATAAAATTCAGCTGATCAAATTTATTCCATAGAAAAAAAGCAAGCAAGGTATATAAAGTTATACCAACCAATATGGTGGCCGGGATGGTTAACAGTTTTATAATCAGATTTTTTTGTGCCAGCTCTTTTTTGAAGAAATGGGCATGTGCATAGAAAATCGAGATGTTTAAAATATAAACAATAATATAAACACCCAATTGTCCGAATCCCTCCGATATTAGGCCGGAAATAATCGACTCATAAACAATAAATGATCCCCATACAATGAGGTGAATTTTATATTTATCGTAGAATTTAGCGAGTTGAGAAATCATTATTTTTTATGGTTTTTGTCTTAAAATAGGGCTTTTATCAGTTATTATAAGGGGTTGGTGTAAAAATTTATAAGTGTTGAGTTTTTGCCTGCACCTTTACAGAAGTTAATCGAAACAATAACATTAAAATCAAAATATTATGAAAGCTCAGCACACAAGTAAACTATCTAAAAAAACAGTATTCGTTTATAAAAGCGTTAAAGACCAAAGTAATTTTTTGTTTTTAACTGATCCGACTGCAAGTGTTGGTGCCAAAACTGTTTTAACTTCTCAAATCTAAAATCAAAATTTTATGAAAACTCAACATATCAATAAGCTATCTAAAAAAACAGTATTCGTTTATAAAAGCGTTAAGGATCAAAGTAACTTTTTGTTTTTAACTGACCCGACTGCAAGTGTTGGTGCCAAAACTGTTTTAACTTCTCAAATTTAAAATCAAATATTATGAAAGCTCAACACATCAATAAGCTATCTAAAAAAACGGTATTTGTTTATAAAAACGTTAAAGATCAAAACAGCTCTTTCTTTGTTACAGATCCGACTGCAAGTGTTGGTGCCAAAACTGTTTTGACTTCCATGAATGTTTTATTTAATAAATAACATTTATTGATTTCTGCTCGATCTTAATAAACTGCTTTGTACGTAGGCGAAGAACGCTTCCTTGTAGCCTTCACCAATCTGGATCATTTCGTTATTGGTTAAACGTATAATATTACCATCTACTTTTTTTATGGCAGATTTGGCTATAATATTAGATTTGTTAACACGGATGAAAGGGTGATTCTGTAAAGCTTTTTCAATTTCCTTTAAAGTAAGGTAGGTTGTATGGCTTTCGGTTTTGGTAATAATCTGGATATAGTTCTGCAAAGCTTTTATATATAGAATTTCTTCTATTGCAATGTTGGAGAACGCATATTTATGATCTCCTTTAATATAGATTGCAGCAGACTGTTCTGCTTCTTTTTGAGCATTTTTTACCTGATTGGCTTCTTTCTTTAAAATTCTGTCTATACCAAGGGCAAATTTCGAAAAGGAAATGGGTTTTAATAAATACTGATCCGATTGTACATCAAAAGCCTGTAAGGCGTAATCCGGATGTGCAGTAGTAAAAATAAGGTATTTTGCTTTTTCGCGGATGCTTCTCGCAAGTTCGATCCCATTAATTCCAGGCATATCGATATCCATAAAAAGTAAGTCGATCTCATCCTCCTCCGTTATTTCCATCAATGCCTGTACCGGACTTGTAAAAGTTTTAAATACTGTTAAACCGGGCATTTCAGCAATGTGGTCTGTAAGTACCTCGATAGCGTGTTGTTCATCGTCTATTACGACGCATTTTAAGTTCATATTCTGGAATATATTTGTGTGGTCTGATCAACAGCTAAGATAATTAAAAAAGCCCTATTTTCATTTTTGACAAAAAAATATTACACGGATTGTCTTAAAAATTATGGTTTCGTGTAAAATTCTACGGGGTTCATGTAAAAAAACGTATAAAGACGCCGCTATTTTTAATCTTTAAAGTGTTTGCCAAAAACAACATTAATTGATATGTTTTTTTAATTGTTTTAGTTAAGCATTTTCAATACAAGAAACATCTACCTGCCCAATGTGTTGACCTGTAATGTCAAGATTAACAGGTCTGACACTTTTGGGTTTAAAATTGAAAACTATGTAAAAAAAGAAAAATCTAAATGCCCTCTCATTAATGCCAAAAACAAATTTAAATTAATAATACCATCATCCCCCTATGGAAGCAAATGAGTACGAGTTTTTAATTAATACAATTTACTATAACGGCACTTTGCAGACACAAAGTATGAATGCTGAAAATTATTTGAAGATGCAGGACGAGTACCGCAATCTTGAAGTTAAAAAAACAGCTGAAAATCATCTGGAACATGAATATGCTTTTAGAAAAGCATTCTTAATTGTAAGAAATTATGTTCAGCAGGCCATGAAAGATGGATTAAAAAGCTTTCAATTTTGTATGAAAAAACAAGATATCGAGAAATTATCTTGTTTGATTGCAATGCTTCACCGTAATTTCTTTGATAAATCATCGCTCGATCAGATTATCGTTACCGCTAATTCAGTATTCAATCAATATAATTTTAAGAATTAATCATCATATAAAATTTTGTAATCATGGAGCTTAAAGATGAAATTGGGCAATTTGCTGTTAGAATCAGGAAAATGCTTCCTCAGGTTCAATCGGAAGATTTGACAAGAAATGCGTTGGTGATGCCGTTTATACAGATATTGGGTTTTAACCCATCCGAAATACAATCGGAAGCAGTGGTTGATTTTGGCGTTAAAAAGAATAAAAAGGTAGACTACACCATTATGAAAGATGGAGAACCTGCCATCCTGGTTGAGTGTAAACACCACAGCGATAATCTGGATATTCACGATTCGCGTCTTTCTAAATATTTCCGCAAAACAAAAGCTAAATATGGTTTATTAACCAATGGGCTTGAATATCGTTTCTATACAGATAAAATGGTGAGAAGTAAAAAGAACAACAGCCCTTTGTTTGAGTTTAAATTAACAGATACAAAGGCCGAAACCATTGCGAAATTATTAGAAGCACATAAAGATTACTTTAAAATCCAGCAAAATGATTCGTTAAATTAAACGATTTTAATATAAGAGAAAAGGGCTCCTGCAATATGCAAGAGCCCTTTCCTTTTAAAGGACGTTATTAATTAAATTAACGAAACGCTTCTGCTTACAAAAGCCGTCAGTTCTGAACCGGTTAACAGTCCTTGTGCCAATAAAGCCAGGTCTACCGCCTGTTTGGCAAGTGTATTTTGTGCTTCAGGGTTTTCGGCCTGCAAAATTTTACCAATCAGTTTGTGGTTACCGTTAATGGCTACTTTATAAGTATCCGGCATTTGACCGTAAAAGCCCATTCCGCCACCCATAGCAGCCATATCTTTCATTCTGCGCATAAATTCATCCATGGTTATGGTAACCGGCAGTTCGTCTGGATGTTGTGCTACAATTTCTACATGCATGCCCGGTTTGGTAATGGCTTTTTCAAAAATAGCCGTTACTTCTTTAACCTGGTCTTCTGTTAGAACATGTTCACTTTGCTCGTCTTTTTCAATCAGTTTATCTGCTACACCAGAATCCACCCGTTTAATTGATGTTTTTTCCAGTTTTTGCTCCAGCTGATTAATAAAGTGGTTGTCGATCGGAGAGTCTAAAACCAATACATCGTAATCCTTTTTATTGGCCGATTGGATAAACGCATCTTGTTTTAAAGCATCGTTGGTATATAAATAAACAACAGAGCCATTTTTATCTGTTTGCAGCTCTTTTACCTTTTCTTTGTATTCAGGCAGGGTGAAAAGCTCATTCTTCGTGTTTCCAAGTAAAGCAAAATCTTTGGCCTTATCATAAAACTTCTCTTCGCTAATCATGCCATATTTTACAAACAGGCCAATGTCTTTCCATTTTTCTTCGTAAGCTTTACGATCTTTGCTGAAAAGCTCCTGTAATTTATCGGCAACTTTTTTGGTAATATAGCTGTTGATCTTTTTAACATTTCCATCTGCCTGTAAGAAACTGCGCGAAACGTTTAAAGGAATATCAGGAGAGTCGATTACCCCATGTAACAGCATTAAAAATTCTGGTACAATATCTTTAACCTCATCGGTGATGAATACCTGGCGCGAAAATAACTTGATTTTGTTGCGTTGCATTTCAAAATCATTTTTCAGCTTAGGGAAATATAAAACACCGGTTAAGTTAAACGGATAATCTACGTTGAGGTGAATCCAGAACAAAGGTTCTTCGCTAAACGGATATAACTCACGGTAAAAACTTAAATAATCTTCGTCTGACAAATCTGCAGGTGCTTTTGTCCAGATCGGATGCGTGGTATTGATGATGTTATCAACTTCTACGTCTTTGTATTTTTTCTTACCTTCTTCATCCTCGCCATCTTCTTCAGATATTGTTTTGGTGCCGAATTTAATCGGAACAGGTAAGAATTTTGCATATTTATCAAGGATTTCCTGCAGTTTAGAGGATTCTAAAAATTCTACCGAATCTTCGTTTATGTGCAAGATGATGTCGGTACCACGGGTGGTTCTGTGGCCTTCTGTAATTTCGAAAGAAGTGCTGCCATCGCAAACCCAACGGGCTGCTTCGGCACCTTCCTGGTAAGATAAAGTTTCGATCTCTACCAAATCCGCTACCATAAAGGCCGAATAGAAACCTAAACCAAATTTACCAATAATCTCATTGGCATCTTTGGCATCTTTAAATTTCTCAACAAACTCACTGGCACCCGAAAAAGCAACCTGGTTAATGTATTTCTTAATTTCTTCAGCCGTCATCCCCAGCCCGTTATCGCTGATGGTAATGGTTTTTTTATCTTTGTCTACAGCTACTTCTACCAGTGGCTGACCGATTTCGCCATTAAATTGCCCCAATGAACTCAGCCTTTTAATTTTCTGAACTGCATCTACAGCATTTGAAACCAACTCGCGAAGAAAAATTTCGTTATCAGAGTATAAAAACTTTTTAATTATCGGGAATATATTCTCCGTGTGGATGGAGATATTTCCTTTTTCCTGTATGCTCATATGTAAATAAATTGTTTAATCTGTAAAATGCATAACAAGGCTTGTTCCAAAGTTTTAATTTGCCAAATTGACAGCTTAATCAGGGAAACAACCTGCTTATAAAAACAAAAAAGCACGGGTTTAATCCGTGCTTGCATATCTGTTCATCCAGAGGTCTTAGTTTAAATTAAAACTGGGACTTTCTGCTTCGAGTTTTAAAATTTTGCTGATTTTCTGTAGCAATACATCCATTTGGAAAGGCTTGGACAGAAAATCATCCTGCCCGTAATTTAACGTGGTAAAATCACTTGGGTTGTATAAACCCGATATCAACAGAATGGGAATGCTGGCGGTACGCTCTGTAGACTTTAACTGTTCGCATAAAACACGCCCGTCTATATGACCCAATGAAATATCAAGCAGAATTAAATCTGGCTTAAAACTTTCAATCCGGTTAAATACATCTTCTCCATTGTTCAGAGCAGATACATTAAAACCACCTATTTCCAATATTAATTGTATGGTTTCTAAAACCTCAATGTCGTCATCTACTACAAGTATTCTCTTCATGGTTGCGGAGCAATTTGTGTGCTGTTAAATATATTAACAAATCGCTGTAGGTTCTGTTTAAAATCTTTTAAATAAAGTTATATCTTGAGCGTTGATTAATCGTATGTTTCCGGGTTGTGTTTTTATTTGTTTAAACCTCATTTAAGCACTTTCCTGTATCAGGCCTTCTTTCTGAAGAATGTAGTTGAAGAGGTCTTCAATGGGCTTTTGTAATATTTTTCCGGTTTTAATTCCATTTTTTGCAAGCACTGCTTTTAAAGCATCCTGGTAATAATAGCCAATGGAACCCACAAAATGGCAAGGAATCTCTTTGTAATTTTCGTAATCTTTAATGTTGGTATCTACAAACTCCTGGAAACCGGCCTCTAAAACCTGCTGAATAAAAGGATGTGAAAGATTGGCCGACATAAATTTACTGAATCCTGCAAGGTAAATGTTCGGAAAAGGTTTCTGGTAAACATTTGTAATAACCTGAGCCTTATCAGCTGGAAAATCCTTTTTAAAGCGTGTCATTAAATCAGCAGGCATCTTTTTATGCAGGTAACTTAACAGTACTTTCTTGCCGAAGAAGGTTCCTGAGCCCTCATCACCCAGCACATAACCAAGACCATGGTGACCTGCAAAGATTTTTTTTCCATCAAAATAGCAGATGTTCGACCCTGTTCCTAAAATACAGTTTAAGCCTTCAGAATCGCCACAGGTGGCATAAACCGAACCCAGAAGATCGTGATCTACAGATATAAAAGCCTTTTTAAAGATGGAAGATAAGCCGTTGGAAACCACTTCGTGTTTATCCGGGGAGGAACAACCAGCTCCGAAAAAGTAAATTTCCTTCACCTCATCTGCATATTTAACGAGCTCTTCATTTTTCGAAATGAGCTTGTTGATTTCCTGCTCATTTAAAAAATACGGATTAATTCCGGATGTATTAAACCGGAGGGTTTCTCCATTATGATAACCCATCCAATCTGTTTTGGATGAACCACTGTCGGCAACAAGTAACATGGCAATAAATATAAAAATTAATTGGATAAATTTATATTCCCTGCAATTTCTTTTAAAGTTGTTTCAGCAAATTTTGCTTCATACTGCATCTCTATAAAACGGTTTTGTGCATCGATTGCATTTTTCTGTGCCTCACGTAATTCTAAGGGAGCAATACTGCCCAAGCGGTACTTGGCCAGGGTAATGTCTAAATTTTCTTTGGCAATGTCTACGTTCTTCTGTTCAAGCTTAACCAGGTCGAGGTATGTAGTGTAATTCTGATAGGCTGTTAACAGTTGTGCATTTACATCCATTCGTACCTTGTTAAGGTTCAGGGCAGCGCTTTCTATCTCGATTTTGGCGTTTCTTTCCTGTTGTCTTTGTAAAAAGCCATTGAAAATATTCAGGCTCGCCGTTAACCCGTAGGTAAAACCATTTGCCTGAAATTTCTGGTTAAAACCTGTTGGTGTGGCACTTCTTGAACGGGTATAGCCAGAATTTAAGCTTACCTGCGGATAACGTGCACCTTTTACCTGTTTAAGACTTAAATCGGCAATCTTTTGGTTAATAAACGCATTCTGCACGCCTGGATTTTGTTTTTCGGCCAGGGTGGCCAGTTCCGTATACACTAAGCTGGTTTCAACATAGATACGGTCTTCTACCGCAAAATCTATATTTATATCGCGTACCATTAACTGATTAAGCCTTATTTTGGCTGCTTTTAAGGTATTTTTCTGTTGCAGATAGGTTGATGTATCGGCATTATAATCTACCTGAGCAGCAAGTACATCCAGTTT
>JASLGV010000519.1 GCA_030149995.1 Pedobacter sp. | reverse complement strand
CATCAATAGACAGAATAGCTGAATCTGTATAAGGAGAGGCAAAGAAAGCACTTGCCAGATGACTTCTATGGTGTTCTACATTAAAAATCTGTGCCTTCAGTGTACCAGGTTCCAGACCAAAGTGCGTTACAAATTCGGCTTCTATACCGGCCGCTTTCTGCAAATTCCGAAAACGGTTCAGCATATTTTTAACGCTCAGTTTATTGCGGATGGCTGTAAATATTTTCTTGCCAAAATTGGCTTTGGGATCTCTCGACAGGGCAATACAATCTACCTCATGAATGGTGATACCAGCTTCTTCCAGACAGAAACGGATGGCCATGGATGGAAAGCCCGCCCAGTGCTTAATCCGCCTGAAGCGTTCCTCTTCAGAGGCTGCAATCAGCTTGCCGTCTTTATAAATACAGGCGGCAGAATCGCCGTGATATGCGTTTAATCCCAGTATATACATGTTTTCGTTCGGATAGGAGGTTGTACCAGTGGTAAAATTTAAGAGTGCTGGTTAAATGGTTTAAGCTTTACGGCTGTTTTTACGTATCCAGAAAAAGAGCAGAATAAAAATACAGATGTACACGAGTACGTTAAAAATCTCGTGGTGGTATTCAAAATAATTTCTTTGTGAATGGAAAAAGGCAAATAATAAGCCCAATCCTGCAATGCGGAGGATGTTTAATAGATAAATAACCAGGATACCCAGGGCCAACATTTTAAGGGTCGATTTCCAGCTGGCAGGAAATGCCAGTACAAAAGCGGATAGAAAACTCATAACACCCAGACCCAGGCAGGAATAATTAACCCGCAGATATGGCCCGTTTACCACCATTACATCCATCTCATTGTGAATGGCATAAAATCCAAATAGTTTGATGATCCATACAGCTGGTTTGATAAGTGCTGTTTTCAGACCTTGTATATAGTTAAAATGTGTAGCGATAAATTGATTGTAAAAACGCGCACCCGGCGTCATTACACTGTTCATAAAAAGGTTCCCCTGGCTGAACAGGATATAGAGTACGAAGAGGGCAATAACAAATTTAAGGGCCTTTTTATTGGCCTGCTTTTTCGCATCGGATGGAGAGATTTCGTTCATAAAGCTTAATTAAACGTTAAAGATAGGGTTATTATTTTAAGGTCTTCCGGATGCTTTTAATTTTTTTGTCTACCTGCTGTCTAAACCAAAAGCCCTGAAGGTAATGGAAACGGATACCTGTTTTTCCCTCTAAAATCCCTCCTTTAATAAGCATGCGATACCCGAAATATAGATAGGGCCGAACACCGAGCGGAAGTTTCCACCACAGGCTTTTTAACCAGGCGCGTTGCTGATCTGGGTTGCCCCATAGGTTAGGTTTAATGGTTTGTGTACGGAGCTTTTGCCAGCGCTGTACTTCTTCTTCGGCCACCAGGCTGCTGTACCGTTCGTGTTTGCTGCGCCAGAACTGAAGATCGTTCTCCTTCAGGTTTTCTTCCTTTAAATAACCATTTTTCCAGATAACTGTATGGCCCGGTACAATAAAACGGTGATCCATATGTTCGTTTAAATCTGAAAAACCTATACCGGTACGGAACATTTTGAGCATGTAAAAGGGAAAGTAACCGCCAAACCTGATCCAGCGGCCCTGGAAATAATTTTTCCGGTTAAAGTAAATCCCGTTTACCTCTCTATAGTTTTCATCTTTAAAGTCCTGTAAGCGTTTAAAGAGCTCATCGCTCACGATGTGATCGGCATCGAGACCAATAATCCAGGGCGTTTCGATGTTAAAATGGCGAAGGGCAAAGTCCCATTGTTGTGGGTGATTAACAAAAGGATTGGTTTTGATCTCTGCCTGATATTTTTGTGCAATCTGCAAAGTGGTGTCGGTGCTGCCGCTGTCTAAAACAAAAACAGGTGCTTCTAAAGCATGTATAGACTCGAGCAGGCGTGGCAAATGCATCTCTTCGTTGTATGTTAAAATAATGAAACTGAAGTTTGTATTCATGTAATAACCTTAACGGGGCTGTTGATTTAATGCAGAATGGTAAAGCTGTATATATTGCTGTACCAGGGAGGCATCGTTAAAATGGCTGTAAATAACTTCCGGCCCTTTTTTACGGATATTTGTCCGCACTGCTATATTTTGATAAGCAGTTAAGAGTTGCTCCTGTACATCTGCAACATCCAGAGTACAGATCCAGCCCAGGATATGTGCCTGTACAAAACCAGCCAATCCTACCTGGTTGGAAAGTAGAACCGGCGTACCTACGCTCAGACTTTCGACCACTACATTGGCAAAATTTTCATTGTGTGAGGTTAAAACCAACAAATCATGTGCAGCCAGCAGCTTAAATTTTTCAGTATTGTTTATATGCCCCAGCCAGGTAATGTGGCTGCTTATATTTAAACTCATGACCATGGTTTTCAGCTGGTTCAGATAGGTTTCATCTCCGGTGCCGGCGATGCTGAGTGTCCAGGGAATATCCAGCTTTGCCAGGGCACTAAACAAGCGTTCAATGCCTTTCTTTTCTTCGATACGCGATAGAAAGATCAGTTTAAAAGATTGCTGGTCTGTAGATATCTCTTGGGCGGGCAGATGTGGGAAATCGACCAGGTTGTAAATAATCTGTAACGCGCGGGGTTTTACAAGCTGTTTAATATCTGCTGCTTCTTTATCTGTTGTGGCATGGAGATAACTATATGTTAATAACTGCTTACCCAGAAGCCAGTGTATCCAGTTTTTAATCAAGCCATTTCTGTTATGTAAAGAATAACCGGTTAACATACCACGTGGCGATAACACCACCGGTACCCGGTACCATTTGGCTACTAAACAGCTTAAAACAGAAACCAGGTTCCACCAGGCGTGGATGTGTATAATTAAAGTTTTATTGGCTGCTTTACATGCTGAAATTTCTTTTTTTAAGGCTTTAAGCAAGGCGGGTGAAAAATGAGTATGATCTTTGGTTATCCGGTTAAAGTACCTGACTTTAACATTATTTACCATCACCGGTTCGTTGGTACTTACCGCAAGTTCCTCCTTTCCGTTGGCCGTGGTGGTAAATACTTCCAGTTCATGAGTGGTATTTTGGAT
>JASLGV010000233.1 GCA_030149995.1 Pedobacter sp. | reverse complement strand
ATTAATGGGTTTGCTTGGATCGGCTTTTGAATTATCGTAAAGCGGCACTTCAAGCTCTCCGGCAATTTCTTTTAAATACGCTGTTGTCCATTTTTCTCTGGCGGGCCAGTCTTTCGTTAAGCCCTTAATGACCAAGGGACGTTTGGTATCCAGATAGTTTTTTTTGAAATCTTCTGGTGTGATACTTTCTACCGTATCTACAGGTTTTAAAATGAAACTCATGTTTTTAGGTCGGTTATTTGCTGCCGAACAGCAAATGTGTGCATTTTATTTTATAAATGTAGGATACAGAATGTGAATTGTAGTTTAATTTTAAGCAAAATAAAAACGGCCTTTTACCGAAAGGCCGTTGGGTATTAAGCAAATGACTTTTGTTTTTGAATTTCGCGGAGCGCTGCATCCCAAAGATCGATGCGGCTTTGAAGTGCCTTTTTTGTGGTTTCGGTTGCTTCTTCCCAGGCCTGCAGGTTTTCGCCACATAACTTTTCGGTCATTTGAAGTGCCAGGTGACTATGGTGATCGCCATCCACTTCGATGTGTCTTTCCAGGTAATATTTAAAAATAGAAATTTTATCCGGCTGGTGATCGTTCAGATCGTTCACCATTGAAAAAAACATACCTGGAATAAGGTCCTCACGGCCAAAAGTAAAACTGGCAGCCGTTAAATGCGTTTTGCCGGCGCCAATGGTTTCAAAGGTGCTGTTTACAAAATTTATAGCCGCTGGTGTGGCGCCACAGTTTTGCAGGGCCTGATCCAGTGGTTCTCCTTTTTGCAAGGCTGATAATAAATGGTTAATGGGTGTTGTATCGGCTCCGCATTGCTCCATGGCTTCTAAATACAGTTCAAAATGACTTTTTATTTGCCCGTTTGCATCTACGTCTGATTCTTCGCCTGCTACAATTTCATTAATCAGCTGGCGGGTTACGGCATCGCCAACGGGTACCCAGGGTAGGGTGGTGCAGGTTAAATCAATCTGCAAGGCTTTTAAAAGCGACATAAAATCCCACACGGCAAAGATATGATGCTCCATAAAGATGCGCAGGTCTTCCAGGTTGCTTATTTCGGTATATACCTGATGGTTGATAATCTGTTGTCTGAGTGGCTCAATGCCAGCTTGTATTTTTACAATGTTCGGGTGCATAAAAAGGTACTTACAGGGGATACGATGGGGAAGGTATTTAATAAAAATCCCTAAAGTGTGCAGTAATTAATTTAAGTTGTTTTGTTGCCTTTTAGCGAGTTGGCGGAGTATGCCGGAGCAACCGGATTTATCAGGCTTGTATGTGTTATTTGCATGTACACGGGGATATATGTCTAAAGCAGGTTCCTCATGTACATACAAGTTATATGTTAAATTCTTGGTAAGTTGTTTTTTAAGGCTTTATCTGCCCGTTTAAAGGCTAATTCTTCTTTCCAGTTCATGTACTTTTCGCGGAAATTGGCTTTCATAAAGTCGTCAAATTTACGTTGAAGAGTAAGGTTGTACAAACTTTTTGCTTTTACTGCCCAGCTTTTATCCCATGCACGCAGACTGATTGAAAAAGATCCGTCCAGGTATTTCATCCAATGCCAGTAGCCGGTAGGCATAAATAAGGTATCGCCATGTTCCAGAAATGCTTCTACACCTTTAACACCTTTCAGTGCCGGGAATTTATCGAAATCCGGGTTTTCAACATCGTAATCTTCCAGTGCATAGGTTGCATACGGAATCTGGTATAAACGATCCTTCCATTTATAATCGAACAGGATTACATGTTTACGGCCATTAAAATGTGTATGGAAAATATGGGCAAGGTCTATATCGTAATGTAGAAAAGTTACCGATCCTTTTCCACCGAAAAACATATTCGGATAACTGTCTAAAAAGCCACCCATCAGATCTTTGGGTGCAATATAATCTTCGAGCAGTTTTGGCGCCTGTTTAATCGGGTCAAATAAAAAGATGCGTAAATCGGTAGGTGTTTCTTTGATAAGATCCACATAATCTCCGAATTTCATTTCAGCGGCAGAGGCGTTGATCGGTTTTGAAGGATCAGCTTTTGAGCTATCGTACAGAGGTACGGTTTTATCGCCAACTACATCTTTAAC
The DNA here is from genome assembly GCA_030149995.1 of Pedobacter sp. Lineage (GTDB taxonomy): Bacteria > Bacteroidota > Bacteroidia > Sphingobacteriales > Sphingobacteriaceae > Pedobacter. Next base: position 5,378 of record JASLGV010000233.1, on the reverse strand, counting down.
GTAATCCAAAGTCCATTTCTGATAAGCAGGCCATTTTTTGGCCATGTTTTTAATAACCAGTGGTTTGCGTGTATTCAGGTAGTTTTTTTCAAAATCTGATTTAGAAATATCATCAACTACATCAATTGGAGATAAATCGAATTTCATAGTACGTGTAATTTTATCCAATGCAAATTTAAAAAATTACAAATATGAAACATAAACTGCCCGTAAAACTTGAAAAAAAACTGACAATTCGTCGAATAAAGTCAGAAAGTTACCAGCTAAAAATCACCATCCGAAAAGCGAAAAGGACTTTCCAGATGGTGATTTTAGGATGTTTTTTTTGTTGTTACGGCATCAATACGGTATCTACTACATAGATAACACCATTTTTCTGCCATACATCGGCAATGGTAACAGTGCTTTTGCCACCTTTTTCATCCTTTAAAACAAGTTTTTTACCTTCCATCCAGGCCCATAACTTGCCACCTTCTACAGTGGTTAAAACAGCTTTTCCATTTCCTTTTTTAATGGCTTCAGCAATTTCTTTGCTTCCCATTTTACCGGCCACCACATGGTAAGTTAATATTTTTGTGAGGGTGGCTTTGTTTTCTGGTTTCAAGAGATTTTCAACTGTACCTTTTGGCAATTTATCAAATGCCTCATTGGTAGGTGCAAAAACCGTAAAAGGACCGGTTCCTTTAAGTGTTTCTACCAGGCCGGCAGCTTTAACGGCAGCTACCAGGGTGGTGTGATCTTTAGAGTTTACTGCATTGTCTACAATATCTTTGCTTGCATACATGGCTGCTCCACCCACCATTGGGTTTTTTTGAGCATGTACCTGAGTTGTAAAAGCGAGCGCTATAATGGCTACTGCAGAAATAATTACCTTTTTCATTGTTTTAAATTTTAAGTTTATTTTGCTGCATGTACGCATGCAGCAAAAGCCTGGATTTAAATAAAATTTAAAAAACAAGTAAAATGCTGAATTACAGTTGTTTATTTTTTTGATGAGGTTTGTAGAAAAGGTATCTATACAACCTTAGCACTTCTTACCTTTTTAGAAAAGAAAGCAGGAAAGAAGCGCTTTAGGAGGATTGCCCTGGTTTCCTTACCGCCAATATAAACTTCTTCCTTTTTGTTTTTAATGGCATTTACAATTTCGGTCGCGCAACTATCGGCTGACATGCCATTGTTCTGTGCATCGTCCATGGTACCCTGACTTTTGCCATTTGCGGTTAAGGCATTTACCGAAACCTGTGTTTTTATAAAGCCCGGGCAAACAATTGTAATATCGATGTTCTGGTCGTATACTTCATTTCTCAGCGAATCAAAATATCCATGCAGTGCATGTTTAGAGGCTGCATAAGCAGAACGGAACTTTGTGCCAAATTTACCAACCAGGCTGCTGATGCAAACAATATGGCCGCTTCCGTTTGTAATCATAACCGGTAAAACGGCTTTACTCAAAATAACGGTTCCCCAAAAATTGGTATTCATTATTTTTTGTTCCGTGTCGTGGTTGGTTTCGAGAGCCAGCGATCGCTGGCTAACGCCGCCACTGTTAATTAAGAGATCTATTTTTCCAAAGATTTTGATGGCTGCCTCGGCTTTTTGCGGTAAAGCAGTATGATCGTTTAAATCTAATGGCAATACATGTACATTGAAAGAATTCTGGCAATTATTTTTTACGCGGAACAACTCATCGCGGTTGCGTGCAGAGATAATTAATTTATCGCCTGCTTTGAAATATTTGTAAACCAATGCTTCGCCAATTCCTGAGGATGCACCGGTAATCCATACAATTTTAGACATGTTTTATTTTTTTAGTATTGTATCTGTTCAAAAGTACGAATGGCTAACATACATTCGTTTTTAGCTGCTTAGAATTAATCATTGTCTATAATAAACAATTCTGAAGCAATGTGATCGGCAAATAATTTTCCGTCGTGGGTTAAGGTAATCTGCTGATCGGTCATGTTGAGCCAATTTTTATCTTCAAATCCTTTTAAGTTTTTCAGCGTTTCATCCAAAAAGTCTTTTCCGAAATCTGCCTTGATTTTTTCTGGATTAATGCCCCAAATGGTACGCAGGGAGGTCATGATGTACTCATTAAACCGGTCGTTTAGGCTTAAAAATTCCACGATTTCGGGTAGTTTGTTGCCGGCCAGTGCTGTTGTATAGGCCGCATTGTTGGCTGGGTTCATATACCTGTTGCGGCCATCAAAGCCGTGAGCCGAAGGGCCTATACCAATATAGTCGATGCCTTTCCAGTAGTTGGTATTGTGTACAGCGTAACAACCGGGTTTGGCAAAATTGGAGATTTCGTAATGTTCAAAGCCTGCCGTTTGCAATTCATCCATCAGGATTAAAAACTGAGCCGCGCTTTGGTGATCGTTTACAGGTGTTTGCTTGCGGTGTTTAATGGCATGGGCAAGTGCTGTACGTGGTTCCACGGTTAAGGCATAGGCAGAAATATGCGGAACCTGTAAATCAACAGCTTTCCGGATATTGCTGAGCCACTTGGTATCTGTAAGTAACGGATAGCCATAAATGAGATCGAGGGTTAGATTTTCAAATCCGGCATCCTGGCTTCTTTTGATACAATTTTCTGCTTCTTCTGCATTATGCGCCCGGTTCATCCAGATCAGGTCTTCATTGTAAAAGGATTGAATACCCACACTGAAACGGTTAACAGGCAATTGTTTCAGCTCTTTTAATTTTTGAGCAGTTAAATCGTCGGGATTGGTTTCAATGGTAATTTCGGCACCTGCATCTACTGAAAAAGTATGGTTAATGGCATCGAAAATTTTTTGTAAAGCTTCCAGCGATAGGATAGAAGGTGTACCGCCACCCAGGTAAATACTGCCTACCTGTCCGGAAATCCGGTCTTTTTTCATGGCAATTTCCCGGCAAATGGCTTCTACCATTTCATCGGCATATTTAAGGGAAGTACTGAAATGGAAATCGCAGTAGTGACAGGCTTTTTTACAAAAAGGAATATGGATATAGATACCAGACATTGGGACAAAGATAAGCTATAATCTTGTAATGCATGTGTTGTGTAGATTTCAATAGATTTATATTTGACCTGATGATGAATTAAATCTATGGTGTGGGTTATCCGATTTTGAGAATGAGCTGAAAAGATTTTAAATTAAAACTTTATTCTGAGTGAGATACGACCTTATTCTGTGTAAGAATAAATGGATTTATTTTTTTGTGTAAAGAATAAATATTGAAGTACTTTTGTTCCTCTAATAAATTAGCTGAATGCCCAGATTTATATTTATTCTTTTTGCTTTTGTTTTATATGCAGGGTTTGCTAATGGGCAACAAATCCCTGCCGTTGAGCATGATAGTGCTGCGGTAGTACCTGTAAGACAATACAGGAGTTACCGGCTTGATTCTGCCCAGCTGGCAAGACAGCAATTTGTTACCGATTCAATTATGAGGCATACCTGGGTTTTACCCGACAGCCTGATTAATAAACATGCATTGCTGGATAGTGTAGAAAAAGAATATGTATTTCCGAAACTTGATTTATATGCCTGGCATCTGAAATACGGGCATTTAAAGAAAAAAGAAAATCCATATCAGATTGGCCGGCTTATTCCCAAAGGAAATGCCTGGTTACTGGGATTTATTTTCCTGATGTTAGTGGTGTTTGCCATTTTAAAGAATGTTTTTTCAAAACAGCTTTCGGCGATTGTAGAATCGTTTTTTAGCAACCGTGCATTGAACAACATTAATAAAGAAGACAACCTATTCCGGTCCTGGCCATTCTTACTGCTGTTTATACAATTTGGTTTTATTCTGGGGATGTTCTTTTTTCTGGTGGCGCAGTTTTATGGACTTTACCAGGTGCAGCAGGGATTTAAGTTTTTCTTTAGCATTTCTATTACCATTATTGTTTTTTATGCATTGAAACTACTTGTACTAAGATTTTTGGGGTACGTGTTTAATGTTCAGAAACCGGTGGGCGAGTACATCTCGATATTATATTTGAGTTATTTTAATGCTTCTTTATTGTTTATTCCGCTGGTGCTTGCCTTTGCACTTTCGCCCTTAAAATATGGTTCGATCTATATTGCATTGGCATTTTTACTGCTGGCTGTTATTTTTACCTTTCAGTTGTTGCGTGCCGGGGTAACCATATTATCGAGCAATAAATTTTCTAAAATGCATTTAATTTTGTACTTTTGCGCCCTCGAAATATGTCCTATTTTGATTCTAATTAAAACGATAGGATTGTAGCAGGAAAAGGAAAAATGCAAGAAAAAAATGACGCTAGAACTCGGAAAGTAAAAAGTATCTTAGTTACTTTACCGAAACCTGAAACAGAAAAGTCTCCTTACTTTGATTTGGCAAAAAAGCACAACCTTAAGGTTGATTTCAGGTCTTTCATTCATGTAGAAGGCGTGCCAGCCAGAGATTTTAGGAAAGATAAAATTAACCTTGCTGATTTTACAGCTGTAATTTTTACCAGCCGTAATGCTGCAGATCATTTCTTCAGAATTTGCGAGGAAATGCGCTATGAGGTGCCAGCAGAATTGAAATATTTCTGTCTATCTGAAACCATTGCACTGTATTTGCAAAAGTATATACAGTACCGTAAACGTAAAATATTTTTCGGTAAGCAAACGGCAGCAGATTTAGCGGAGGTGCTTAAAAAACATGCAAGCGAGAAATTCCTTTATCCATGTTCGGATGTGGCTACAGAAGACACCATGAAATTTTTGGAGAAGAGCGGTTATAATTTTACACCGGCGGTTTTATTCAGAACGGTTGTAAGTGATCTGTCTGATTTGGCAGAGGTTTTTTACGATGTGATTGCCTTTTTCAGTCCATCGAGTATTCAGTCTTTGTTTAAAAACTTTCCTGATTTTAAACAAAATAACACCCGGATTGCAGCTTTTGGCGTAAACACCACCAAGGCAGCCACTGATATGGGATTGATCGTGGATATTGCGGCACCAACACCTGGCGTGCCTTCTATGACCATGGCTATAGAAAACTATATTAAGGTATCGAATAAGTAAGTTTCGGAAAATATTTTTAGAGCGGAACAATAAAATCTAACTTTTTGAGTTATAAGGAAATTGAGTGTGATAAGAACACTCAATTTCCACTTGTAAAGTTCTGTTGGCCAGTCTCATTTGACTTTTGAATGATGTTTAGCGCTAAATTGTTTGCTTTTGTTAATAATTTAAGTGAATTTTGGTAAAATTGCTCCAAATTGTGTTTTATACACTTTAAAAAATATGAAGAAAATCTACCTTCTGGCTATTATCGCAGTAACCGTATCGCTGGCAAGTTGTGGTCGTGGTGGCCAGGGCGAGCTGGTGGGTGCTTATAACCGCAAGTTTAAAGACAATAAAATTCCCCTCGGCATG
>JASLGV010000231.1 GCA_030149995.1 Pedobacter sp. | reverse complement strand
GCCTGCTCGAATACTATATGGGTAAAAATACACCAGACAGGCAACAGCACATCATCAGAAATCTCCGTGTAGAAAAAGACGAGATAGAAGATGTAGAAAAAATATCAGAAGAGGTAGCTTAATATAAAAGCTTACCTATTTAAAAGCCCGGACTTAATCAAAAACCGATAAGTACCGGGCTTTTGTTTAAGAAATTATTCCGTTTCCCGAAGGGTATCATGAGGATGCTGCGGTGGCAGTACATCTACATTTTTTTCTACGATAACCGTTTTTAAGTGTACAGCATATTTTGTGGGCGTAATTCAGCCGTCAAACCGTTCTGCAAAAGCCTGTGTAAATTCGGCTCCGAAATACAGGATTATAGAGGTATAATAGATCCAGGCTAAAATAATGATGATGGAACCGGCCGAACCAAATACAAGACCCGGGTTTGATTTTTGCAGGTACAGGCCAATCAGATATTTTCCCAACCCAAAAAGCAACGCTGTAAATGCGGCGCCTGCAAAGGCTGATTTCCATTTTAAAATCACATCAGGCAGCACTTTGAATATAACCATAAACACTCCGGTTACAACAGCAAAAGTTAAGACATTATTGATAAGCAGAATGAGCAGTTTCGTGGTGTCTGATATTTCAGGAATATACCTGGTAATCTGATTGCCCAGGCTTAACACCAGACTGTTTACAATGAGCGATACCAGGAGTAAAAAACCGAGCGAAACAATAAGCGAGAACGACAACAGCCGGTTGGTGATGAGCTTTTTCCAGCCTTTTTTAGGTACTGCCTTTACCTTCCAGATTAGGTTAATACTGTCCTGAATTTCGGTAAAAACAGCCGTGGCACCCAGAACCAGAACAAAAATACCAATTACAAGGGCAAAAGAACTTTTACCCGATATGTTTGCATTGGCAACAAAACCCTGTATCTGAACCGCCGCATCGTGGCCAACAATTTTATTGATTTGCGAAAACAACCTGTTCTCAATTGCATCCTGGCTGTAAATTAAACTGGCCGAAGCGATGATGATGATGAGCAGGGGCGAGAGGGAGAAAATGGTGTAGTAAGCCAGTGCAGCACTGAGTTTGGTTACCCGATCTTCTATAAAACCTTTGCCGGCTGCCAGAAATAAATGATACGTATGGATAAAGAAGCGTTTAATTTTTACGATTAATCTCATGTTACTTGTCGATTTAAAAAGGATAGCCGATGCCTATGTTGTAAACGATGTTGTCTTTTCTCCAGCTCGAGCTGCCAAAAGAAATCTGGTCAATTACCCAACGCTGTCCTTCGGGCAGGTAAGGTTTTCTAAGTGGAAAGGCGGCATCCAGCCGGATGACAAAAATTTTGGCATCCACACGAAGACCCGCACCAGTTCCGACAGCCAGTTCGTCGAGTGCATTTTTTAATTTAAACCCAGATCCAGGTCTGGCTGGATCTTCTTTTCTGAGCCAGATGTTTCCTGCATCAGCAAAGATGGCACCGTAAACAATGCTGAAAAGTTTCATCCGCAGTTCGGTACTCAGAAGCGCCTTTATATCACCCGACTGATCGAAGAAAGAGGCATTGTCAGAAACCTTAAATGTACCCGGACCTAAAGACCGTGCCGAAAAGGCCCGTATATCATTCGTTCCACCCGCAAAAAACTGGCGTATAAAAGGAAGCGAGTTGCTGCCCCCGTAGGCATAACCATACCCCAGGTTTAGCCTGCTTGCCCAAACCAGGCCTGGTGTAATCTTAAAGTAATCGCGTAAATCGGTTTCGACCCGTACAAATTGGGTTAAAGCGGTATTAAATAAGGTTCTTTCGCCATTGGCATTTTTAGGCGTAAATAAACCCCATACATTTCCACCTGCTTCCAGACTGCCATAGAAATAGATGTTGTTGCGTCTAAACTCATCCATCTGGTTGGTATAGGTAAAACTATAGTTGCTGCCAATTATAAACTGTCGCTGCAACGATTTTTTTAATCCCGGATTTAGGTTGTCTAAACTATCGAGTTTTATAGAATCCTGCCTGCTTGGCTGAATCAGGTTAATGGAAATGGGTACGAGGTTATGCTCTTTATACCTGTTTTCTCGCCAGTTGTAACCAAATTGACCTTTAAACGAATTTAACGTATAGATATTCCCCCTGCGCAACATCTGGTAAGATAACGAAGCAAAGGTTTTGGGAATAAACAGGTTGGTGCTCGAAGGTTTGTAAAAAGGAACGATAAAACGCGGAAAGGTTAATTTACCATCTGCCGTAAACGAAAAAGAATTTAACCCTTGCGGGGCACCACCAAACTGGGTTTCAAATCCACCGCTTAAGCTTACATCCAAACGTTCGGCCCCCCTGAAGAGGTTACGTGTGGTTTGGGTTATCTTAAGTTCAGAACCCACAAAATCGTTTGATTTAATGGTGCCCACCACCGAAAAGGTAAGTGAGTTTTTCTTAAGTGGTGTTAAATAGACGTTTAAATCCAGTTCACTGTTTTTTAAACTGTCGGCCGGTAAGAATTCTGCCCGCACATCCTGAAAAGCACCAATGTTTACCATTCTGTTTAACGAAATGTTGTGATCCCGGCGGTTGTAAAGTTCGCCCTTTTTAAAGAAAACCAGTCGGTCGAAAATACGTGGTTTAAAGGTGTTTCGGTTATCGTAAATGTTAAAATCACCATATTTTAAAGGCTGCAGATTGCGCAGCACGCTGTCGCGCCTTAAAGTATAATTCGGATAAATGTTAATGTTGCGGATCGAATAAGGTTTTAAGCCTGCATCGGGTGCAATGTCTTTCACTTTTAAATTCAGATTTACCTGATGGTTGCCGATGGTACTATCAGCCTGGATCAGTAAATAATCCGGGTTAAAATAAAAATAACCACTTTCTTTAAGGTCGTTGTCTACCCGTATCCGCTCATTTTTAAAAACCTCAAAATCATAGTAATTGCCGGGTTTAAGCAGGGTTTTACCTTTATTGTTGTTAATAAGGTTGGCCAGGTTGCCCGAATCTTTGGGAAAAGTAACCTGGTTTATTTTATATCGTGTGCCTGTATTGGCAGTATAAACGGCTTTTGCTTTTTTATTTTTAATAACCGTATCGCCGGTTACCACGGCTTGTAAATAACCCTGACTAATCAGGTGACTGGAAAGTACCGCATTGTTGTATCTTAAATTTACATCGCTCAACAACACAGGTGCTTGTCCCACTTTGGTGCGCAGCCAATGTTTAAAACCTTTAGGCTTTTTAGGTTCGCCAGCCAGGTTGTAAATGTATAAGGTAGGTCTTAACCCCAGAATGGTAAAATTAGGTTTAGGACGTGTTTTATCCAGTAAGGCTGCCTTTACAGCTTTCTGGTTCTCTATCTTAACAGACGAGTCGGGATTGATCTTTACTTCAGCACCTGTATATAAGTATTGGCCCGGCTTTAAATATCTTGTATTACTACAGCTCGCCCAAATTAAACAAGGTATTATCAATAAAAGTGGTTTAATTCTTTGTTTCATTTTTAGGTTTCTGTTCAAGGTTTTGTCTGTATCTTTTCGATCGTTTCTGGAATATTTCTCTAAACTTATTGTAATCGACCACCAGCGTAAAGCCTAAGCCGGTTTCTATAATCTGGCCTTCAATTACGCCTTCATTCTGGTTACGTCTGTATGCTCTTAACCGGTAGCGCCCATCAGCAGAAAGTGCATACTCTACGTTTATGTTACCCGCAATGTTGGTCGAACTTTGTCCCTGAGGTTGGGCGCCTTCCAACCCGAATGTGCTGCCCACGGTAACCGTCAGGCGATCGTTTAACAGTTTTTTCGATAAACCAATTTCAAGGTCTGTTTTTTGTTGTAGCGAACCGGTCGAGTAATCATCCTCAGAGGTAATGCCGAAATTTATATCAACCCCCTGGATCAGGTCTGAAGCAAGGTTGTTTAACTGTTGCGAAAGCAGTTTACTTACACTGGATCTGACTAAGTTCGAAGCCATTCCACTACCCCCACCGGCAAGGCTTTCAAATGGATTATTGGAAATAAAACGACCCAGCGCCAGCAGGGCAAATACCTGCTTGTTCAGTTCATTTTCATCACGGTTTACGGTTTGTAAACGTGTATAAACCGTTCCGTTTACGGCACCACGTTCGTTTTCAGGCAAGTCCAGTTTAAAGGAAATGGTTGGTTTCAGCAACTCATCCTTCATCATCAGGTAAACCTGGAAAGGCAGTTTGGTTTTTGCCAGCGTATTATCCGGCTCATTTAAAAGGTCTATAGGTGCGGCATTTACTTCGTAGAGGGCGGTTATATCAACCGTGGCCTCTGTAGGTTCTCCCGTCCAGATAATGGTACTGCCTTTAACCAGTTTAAATTCTTTTTTGCTGATAGGACCAAGGCTTAAGCTGTATGAACCATCGTTAACCTCGTAGCGGCCGGTCAAGCTAATTTTGCCACTCGGATCCATGGTGGCATTCAGTTTTGCTTCGCCACGTACTTTTAGCGCATCGCCATTGGTTGGGTCGACTACCACGTTCAGCTCCGCTTCCGGATCAATGGAAATGGAAGCCACCAGGTTTATACCCTTAATAGGCGATTTGCTTATGCTGTCTACTTTTAAGGCTTTTTGTCCGTTAAACGGTGGGGCGTCGGCATCAATAAACTGTACCACACCTTCCTGACTGATAACGGAAGGATCGTCTGGCGGCAGCGCAAAGAAGAATTTGGTTCCCTTGTTTACCGAAATGTTCATTTTTACATCCGGCTGGTTCAAATCGCCGCGTACCTGGATGGTACTGCTCAGAAAAACGGTGCCATAAATCATTTCATTATCCTGTGCTGTCGAATTAAGCGCCCGGAAATTATCGGTTTTAATATCCAGTCCAAAACGGTAGTTCCGGTAATCGGTGGTATAAACCTTGCCATTAATGGTTGCCTTTTTATTGAGCGAATCGATCATCGTAAAATTATTAAAACTGATGCCCTCGCTTGTAAAAGATATTTTTTCATTCGGCATCCGGAAATAAGAATTTACATACGCCACATTGATCCCCGCATCCTTAAAGGTTACATCGCCCAGTATGCGTGGGGCCGTTAAAGCACCTTTTACAGAAAGCTGACCTGTTATAATACCCGTACCTTGTTTTAATTGTCCGGCAGAAAGGCTTTCTATGTTTTTGAGTTCGATTTTATCTATGTTAACGGTTAAATCAAGTGCACTTTGAGGAGCCGTATAGTAAAAGCCGTTTGCCCTAAGTTCGTGTACGCCACTCAGGGCAACATTTACTTCAAAGGCATTTTCGGTATTGTTGTTTACAGCCAAACGCAAAGTGCCCAGCTGGTCTTTCTGGAACCGGAGTTCATCAACCGTTAAATTGGCTTCGAACTTGGGTGTGCCTGTCAGGTCTTTAACATTGGCTGTTCCGTTTAAACGCCCACCTACCAGTGTGCTGTCGGTTTCAGCAAATTTGGTTAGGGTTTCGAGCTGGAAATCCTTAAACTTCACTTCCAGCGGTGCATTGGGTTGTGTAGGGTTGCTGTTTACAGCCAGCGACTGGCCATTATTGCTAATGGCAAACTGGTTAACCAGAATGCCTGATTGACCGAACTGTATATAGTTATCGGCAGAAACATTCCATTTCTGGTAATCGAGCAATAACTTTTGCGGATCCAGGTTAAACCTGAAATCTTTATTAATGGATTGGAAAGTACCCGCAATGGTGTATTTATCTTTCAGCTTACTGTCGCGTAAAAAGATGTTTACCCCTAATATATTGTCGGCTGCCTGTCCGCTAACTTCAGTATTAAAAAGCTGGATAGACGGGCTGTAAATACTTTTTACACCCAGTTTATAATCCAGTTTCTGGTTGTTGTTGTTAATATCCAGGCGCGTACTGTCTACCTTAAAATTACCATAAACCACCTGTGGAAAATCACCTTTAACCAGCAAGCTGTCTTTTTCTGTATCCAGTAAGCCGTAAAACTTAGCCGGCTTAAAGGTGCTGAGTTCTGGTACAAAGCTTTTCAGTATTTTGGAGTCATATACATTTACAAAAAAGCGGAAACGCTGATCTGGTATTTTGGTTACCTGCCCAAAAGCATAGTATTTGTTAATCTGGTTAATAACGGCTGCTCCCAGGTTGGTTAGCTGGTATTTTCCATCCAGTCTTGCCGATAAAATATCTGAACGGAGCTGCAGTTTATTCTCTGTAGCCGTAGCAGTCGATTTGATTGAAATGGTATCCAGGTTTATGCGTTGCTGATCTTTTACAACCTGTAAACCGGTTATAAAAACGGTTCCGTTCAGGTAATCCGGATCTGCTGTACTCAGGTCTATTTTTACCAGGCCGGCGGCTCTTAAAACGCCTGTACTAAAATTCAATTTTTGTATATCGGCCTGCTTAAGATCCAGTGTGCCTTTTACTGCCGGGTATTTTCCAGCCAGGTTAACCTGGGCGTCCAGATTAAAGTTTAAGTTACTATCAGGCATATTGCCTTTAAGATCTATATGCTGGTTTGCGTAACGACCGCTCAGGTCCAAATTCCGGTAGGTATATTTATTGTAATAGGCATTTAATACCCTGGCCTTAAAGTTTGCATTAATCTTCTTAGGATCAAGCCCGGTCCCTTCAACCGTTGCTTTTGCGCTAACCCGGCCCAACTGGGGTTGTTGTTTTAAAAGGCGGCCCGCATTAAAATTATTCAGATCCAGGTTTGCCTGGTAGCTTTCGTGTCCTTTGCTGCCTTTCATGCTGGCATTTAACAAGGCCGATCCCATATCTGTTTGTACGTTAAAATGCGTATTAAAATCGTTCATGGAGCCTTTAAAAGTAC
>JASLGV010000080.1 GCA_030149995.1 Pedobacter sp. | reverse complement strand
AGTTCTGCGGGGTGTTCTGGAATTTTGCCACAACCTGCAACAAATAAATTAGGTGATATCTCTGTGGGCTGGATGAGATCTTTTATTTTAACATGATCGGCCTGCAAAAAATCTGTTATGCCCGACTTTTGTTTTAAACCTATTTTATTCAGCAAATCGGGTTTTCGTAAATCAAATTCTAAAATCAGTACACGTTTATCCAGCATGGATAAAGTTGTAGCCAGATTCAGGCTGAAAAAAGTTTTTCCTTCTCCCTGTGATCCGGAGGTAACCAGGATAACCTTGTTACCGGGTTGTCCAGACATTAAACCAAGGTTCATCCGGATGTAGCGGAACAGCTCTGAAATGGTAGACCGGTTGTCTTTTTGAAAAACAATCGTATCCTTATTCAGATTGTGTGATAAAGCACCTAATAATTTTGCTCCTGTCAGTTCAATTATTTCTGTATCCTTTACTTTATTGTTAAAAAAGACATTTGCATAAATAATACCTGCAGGTATGGCACATCCAATAATAATTCCGCATAAATACAATAAAGGTTGTTTAGGACTATCGGGTACAGTGTTGTAAGCGGGTTTATCAATCACCTGAGAAGTGGGTACGGTAGCTGATAAAGACAGAGCTGTTTCTTCGCGTTTCTGTAATAAATATTGGTATAAACCCGACTTAACATGCTGCTCTCTGCTTCTTTCGAGCAGGCCACGTTCTATTTTTGGCGAAGAGCGTACCTTGGCATCGTATTGTGCATAATTAAACTGCAGGTTGTTTTTTTCGATCAGAAATCCTTGTTTTATGGTGGTCAGGTTTTCGAGTATATTGGATTTTAGCGCAGATAGCTGGTCTGTAACGATTGTAACCAGCGGGTTACCATCGTTTGCGGTACGCAACATCCGGTTTCTATCGAGTTGCAGTTCGTTAAATTTTGCGATTAAACTGTTTAATATGGGATCTTTTAATCCCAGTGTACTTGGTGCCAGGGTATGCTGATCCTGCTGCCCATTAAAATAACGTTCTATCGAACCAATAATCCGTAATTGAACATTTACGTTTTCAAGTAACTGATTATATTCACCGGATTTAGCCATGTTTCGCTGTGCATCCATGCCAACATCGGTTACCCGGTTCTGCTGCTTATAGTCTTCAACATCCTGTTCTCCACCAGATAAATCATTTACCAGGTACTTCAGCCGGTTATCAATAAAGTGAATGGTATTTTGTGCAATTAAATTTTTATTGTTTACGTTGTTGATGTTATACGTTTCTATCAGTCCTGTCAGAATATCAATACCTCGTTGAGGGACATTATCATTTAAACTGATTACAATGGTATTGGCATCTTTTACAACGGGAACAATTTTTAGTCTTACCAGGTTATAGGCTTCTGTGAGTTTGTATAAGTTTCTAAACTGGAGTCGTATTTTGTCGTAGCCCATGGCAAAGGCTGGTCCCTTATCTACCTGTATGTGATAGCTGGGTTGCTTAATCGATGCTCCATATTTAAAAACCTGCGTCCTCAGGCTGTCTCGCAGGCGAAAAGTCGAGTCGCTTACGGCTTCCACCCATATTTTTTTAAAAAATGCCTTTTCATCCAATCTGTACGATCTAATGACAATGGGTAAATTCTGACCATATAGTTCGGTTGTTTTAAAATCTTTTTTTACAAAATAGGCAGTTTGAAGTGCCAGTTTATTAAACACTTCGTAAAGCAAATCGCGTGAACGTAGAATTTCAATTTCGTTGTCTACTGTTTTAACGGTCTGAAACATATTCAAATCACTGAACGCCGTGCTGTTTGATACAGCAGCTCCATTTTTATCATCCTGAATGAGCAGGGTGCTGGTTATTTTGTATTGAGGTGGTGTTATGTATAAATAGGCAAACACAAATGCCAAACAAATGCTGATACTTCCAACAAAATAATACCAGTTTTTGATAAACCTGGATAGATATGCCATAATACCTTCGGTATTTACGGGCGCTTTACCTGTTACTTGATTCATCATGGCGTTTAATTTAATTACTTTCTTAACACTGCTGTAATAAGTACCGCCACGGCTGAAATAGAGGCGATAACAATGGGCATTAACCGGGTATTGGCACTGTATTCTGTAGCCTTTGACTTATCTGGTTCTACATATACAATATCATTCTGTTTCAAATAAAAAAATGGAGATTTTAATACATTTTCATCGTTCAGGTTTAACCTTTTTAAAGTTCTCTGTCCGTTTTGCTCCCGGATGACCAGTACATTTTCGCGTTTTCCGTAAACGGTCATGTCGCCCGCCATCCCCAATGCTTCCAGCAAATTGATGTTATTGCCCTGAACAACGAAGCTGGATGGCTTGCTTACTTCTCCAATTACGGTTACTTTAAAATTAATAAGCTGAATTTCAACAGCCGAGCTTTTAACAGAAGTTCCCAGCGAAGCAGTAATAAAGCGCTGAGCCTCTTCTATGGTTAAACCTTCTAATTTGATGTCACCAGTTAAAGGGGTATGAATTTTTCCTTCTTTGTTTACCCGATAGCCGCTGTCCGTAAACAGCGCATTCGACTCCGCACTAAGACTGTTTAGTTTAATTTTAAGCAAATCGTTCTGCTGTATTTTTACCTCCTGAGCTTCTATCTTTTGTTCGCTTGTGAGCTTGGCAAGATTGCTGAAATAGACCAGATCTCTCCTGGGTGCACAGGACGAAAAAATCAGTACATAGCTTAATAAAAGTATTGCTGTATTTTTCATGTTTTTACTTCATATTGAAAGTCATTTTTCGACTCTCTGTTTGGTGATAATAAAGCTATACAATTAATAAACAGACACATAACAACAAAACTATGTTGTAATTAAATTGTATAATCTGATAAATAAAATTTACAGTTTTACATATAAAAGACTAATTAAGTATACAGTATTTGTAAAAAATGAAAATTTAATATGTGTATTTCAGATTGATTTTTGAGATCAAAACCCCTGTAAATAAGCACTTTTATGAAATTTAAGCTTATAGAATTCCCTTTTGAACAGATACTTTTTAAAGAAAGGCATTGAATGGTATAAAATATCTGCAGATATTTTAGAAATAAATATTTAAAACCTTACTCCGTTATTATTGTATTTATGAGTTAGATCAGCAAAAAAGATTTCTCCGTATTCAGCCATCAAAACAATTTAATTTTAAATCGTGAACTTGCGTTTAAGCTTAAAAACAGCCCGCTGTTTTATACAGAAAAATAAAAGGAAAATCACCTTTAAATTGACTTGTAAAGCTCCGAAAGGATGTTTATTTTAGATGCTGACTGTGTTATTTGAAAACTCTGTTTATTTGCCTTAATATCTACACTAAAAATGAAAGACTCAGAAGACATATTTAAGGTTATTTCTGAATACGAGCGTCGCGAGGCCGAACTGAAATTAAATATCACTCAACTCAAAGAACTAAATGCAACGCTCCGGAAGGCCAACTAGAAAAATGCCATTCTAAATGCTATTATAGATTCTTCAAACGACGCTATCATCAGTAAAGACCTGGATGGAACCATTACAAGCTGGAACCATTCGGCCGAACGAATTTTTGGGTATCATCCATCAGAAATTCTTGGCTTATCAATTTTAAAACTTATTCCTCCTGAAAAGCTTGAAGAGCAGATTTGGATTTTAAACCAGCTGAAACAAGGAATCCGGGTAGATCAGTTAGAAACCAAACGTTTAAGAAAAGATGGCAGCATCATAGACGTTTCACTCACCACATCGCCCGTAAGGGATATAAATGGTGAAATTATTGGGCTTTCGACTATTCTGCGTGATTTAACGCTTAACCGAAATGAAGAAAAGAGCCGTAAAATGCTCGCGGCCATCATCAATTCGAGTGACGATGCCATTATCAGTAAAAATCTGAATAGTATTATTACCAGCTGGAACGCTTCTGCCGAACGGATTTTTGGTTATACGGCAGCAGAAATTGTTGGTTGTTCCATTCTCCAAATCATCCCGGCAGACCGCCATGAAGAAGAACCTAAGATACTGGCACAATTAAAAAGCGGCATCCGGGTAGATCATTTTGAAACCCGGCGTTTAAGAAAAGACGGTACTTTAATAGATGTTTCATTAACCATCTCGCCTATAAAAGACCATTTGGGAAACGTAATTGGCTTATCCAAGATTGCACGCGACATTACATATAAAAAACTGGAAGAAAAGCGAAAAAATGAATTTGTTGGTTTTCTAAGCCATGAGCTTAAAACACCACTCACTTCCTTAAACTCCTATATCCAGGTAGCACTTCAAAGTGCCAATAAAACCGGCAATGATTTTATCATGAGGGCATTGTCGCGTGCCGAGCTGCAAACCCGGAAGATGGCCAATATTATAACGGATTTTCTGAGTTTGCCAAGATTTGAAAACGGCGACATGAAAATGGAAATCCAGACCTTTAACATTGTTCACCTGATTAAAGAAACGATACAGGATGCACAAATCATTTCAACCAAACACGAGATAAACTACCTGGGCAACGAAACAATTTTTGTACACGCAGATCCGGAAAAAATAGGTCTGGTATTGAATAATCTGTTAAGCAATGCCCAAAAATACTCGCCCGATGGTGGCTGCATAACAGTTGACTGTTCTGTACAGCAAGACCGTTGCATGATTAAGATCAGCGACGAAGGAATGGGTATTTCTACCGAAGATCAAAAAAGATTATTTGAAAAATTTTACCGCGCCAACAACAATAAATCGAAATTCATAAGCGGTTTTGGCATTGGACTTTATCTTGTATCGACCATATTGCATCTGCACGATTCGACCATAGAAGTAAACAGTACTGAGGGCAGTGGTTCTACCTTCTCTTTCTGGCTAAAAACTGCGTCGCCAGACTAATGAATAAATACCCGTTTAAAAATAAAGACCTGCATTTGTGCAGGTCTTTATTTTCAATAAACAATTTACATTCAATACGTTAAAGGATAAAACACCGAGCTTACAAACCAAGAGATTGACGGTCTGTTTCCAGCTTTAAAAAGTAATTATCACATACTTAAAATTTATACCTCTATTAAGGTACAACCGTATAAAAAAGATAGGAGGCGAAAATTACGAGCAATACGATTCCCTGCTGAATATTGGTTCTGCCGGTGGCAAGTGAAAACATAATCGTAATCATGGCCAGCAGTAACATCACGGTAGATCCCATATCAATGCCCAGCACTAAAGGCATTTCTGTAATAATGGATACAATGGCTACAGATGGAATGGTAAGTCCGATACTGGCCAGTGCCGATCCCAATGCCAGGTTTAAACTGGTCTGAAGCCGGTCTGCTCTTACCGCATTGTAGGCCGCCAACCCTTCCGGGAGTAACACAATAGCTGCAATAATAACCCCTACTACAGATTTAGGTGCTCCAAGGTTTACCACAATGGCTTCAATATCTTTGGATAGGAACTTAGCGAGAAATACCACAATAATTAAGCTTAGTATTAAAAAAGCCAGGCTGGAAAGGGCCGTTATGTTATTAGGTGCTTCGGCATGATCTTCTTCAGAACTTGAATTTTTAGGTAGAAAAAAATCTCGGTGCCTTACGGTTTGCATAAAAATAAATCCGCCGTAAAGAATAACCGATACCACCGAAACAAAGATAAGCTGGCTTGTACTGTATTCGCCCTTTGGCCGCGTAGTGGTATAGTTAGGCAAAATAAGGGTAAGTACAATAATGGCCATCAGCGTAATAAGCGCTGCATTTACGCCTTGTAATTTGTACAACTGTTCTTTGAACTTGATTCCACCTTTAAGCAGGCAGATACCAACAATGGCTGTTACAATAATCATAACGGCAGCAAATACCGTATCTCTTGCAAGTTCTTTTACGCCATCGCCACCGGCAAGCATAAGCGATACGATCAGGCCAACTTCGATGGTGGTTATGGCAATGGCGAGAATAATGGTACCAAAAGGTTCGCCAACGCGATGGGCGATAACCTCTGCATGATGTACAGATGAGATAACGCTGCCAATCAGCAGAATTGCCAGAAGAATTTTCAGATAAACACCGGCATCAGCACCGGCAGTCAGGTATAACAAAATCCCGGCTACAGGAATAATCATTGTCCATTTTGGCAAGTCTATTTTTCTCATCTTCAATTAAGGTATCTCCGATTGCTAACAAAAATATCCGTTCAGGGTTTTTAATTATTCAAAAGAATATCTGGTATCACCCACCTTCAAACATTATATTTTTCATTTCGCAATCTGTATTATCAATTCCCGTAATTTAACAAAAGTTTACAGCAGTTACGAATATTTTCGACTTATAGAAACAAGATTTTGGAAATTTTATAAATAAACACTTCTATGTGGAAAGAAAATATAGATGTTCCTTAAAGTATGTAAGAATGGTTAAGATCCTTTTAATCCTTCCGGATTTGTAAATAGAAGAAGCCCGAACAATACGGCAAATATCGTACACGCAACTGTTACAACGATAAAGGTAACGGACAAAGCAGTATTAGGCACAACTATTTTTAGCAAAGCAATTTTAGCAATGAAGAAATGCGAAAAATTAGCCATGGCAATTGGTCAATTATCTCCCATTATATCAACTTTTGTTGATGGACTAAATTAACCACTTAAAACAAAAGCGACATTTTCAGAATACATTAATCCTTTCTAAACAAACCTGCTTTTTGCCACTCGTAGTTCATCCGTGCAATGGATAAAACTGAAATATGCTGAGGACATTCTACTTCGCAAGCTTCTGTATTGGAGCAATGTCCAAAATCTTCGGCATTCATTTGTTTAATCATTGCCCCTACTCTTGTTTCTGCTTCTATCCTGCCCTGGGGGAGCAAGGCCAAATGGGTCATTTTTGCTGCAGTAAAAAGGGCCGCACTCGAATTTTTACAGGTGGCTACACAAGCACCACAGCCAATACAGGCAGCTGCATCAAAAGCATCTTCTGCCTGCCCGTGTTGTATGGGAATGGCATTTGCTTCCGGTGCCTGCCCGG
>JASLGV010000007.1 GCA_030149995.1 Pedobacter sp. | reverse complement strand
TACGATTCGCCAGACTTACAGGAAAAAATTGGTCGTCTGAATCCGGGTGATAAAGTGCGTCTTACCATTTTGAGAGATGGAAACCTGAAAGATTATACCGTAACGCTTAAAGGCGAATCGAGTGTAGGCGTAGTTGCTAATAATTCGGCAAAAGGCGAATCGGTTGCTAAGTTTGGAGCCAGCTTTGCTCCGGTATCTGCTCAGCAAAAATCGAAATATGGTATTAGCGGCGGGGTAGTGGTTACCAGCGTTGAATCTGGCAAAGCTTTTGATAATTTCAGTATTCCGAAGGGGCTGATTATTACAAAAGTAAACGGACAGGCCGTTAACAGTGTGGAAGATCTTAAAAAAGCACTTCCGCAAACAAGAAATAACATTGTAAGTATAAATGGTTTAGATGGAAACGGAACATATAATTTTAGTTTCCCTGCTCCATAATTATAGCACTTCATAAAGAAAAAGTCCGGTAATTTTTTACCGGACTTTTTTTATGCCTGATGTATAGGCTTGTGGTACTGATGGCAAATGTGGGCACATTCTTTACAGGCTTCGGCACATTTAAGGCAATGTTCGTGTGTATGTTTACTACATTCTGTAGCGCACAGGTGGCAGATGCGTTCGCAAATCAATAAAAATTCTCTCGAAATAAATGAATCGCGCTGGATCAGACGGACTGCCAGACTACAAATATCGGCACAATCTCTGTCGAGTTTAATACAGTTGGTCATCATTTTTACATCCGTTTCATTCAGGCAGGCCGTGGCACATGTTTCGCAGGTAGCCGTACAGGTGAGCAAAGCTTGCATCAAAGCTTCCGCATTTTGATTTTTCATATCCGTATATTTAGTTGTTGCTGTTAACTGATACAACTGCCTGAAAGAAAAAGTGTTTTAAAACTTTATCGCTTAACCCGTAAAATTACCTGTTGGAATATCGTTCTGCATTTCAAAGTTTAAGATGATTTAGTTATGCCGTATATGGGCGTGTTTTCGGTTAATTTGCATGGCTTTAAAATAGCAGATGGAATCCGGATGCGCCTATTCTTAAAAAAAAGGCATAAAAAAATGAACTGTAATAATGCGATTAAGTGACGCAGAGGCAGATAATACATTATTTTTTGTTTTTAAACTAAAAAAAAGATAAACTTAATTTATTTAACGTTATCTTTGTTTAAATTAAATACAATATAATGCAACAAGGAACAGTAAAATTTTTTAATGAAACTAAAGGTTTCGGATTTATCGTACCAGCAAATGGTGATGCCGAAATTTTTGTTCATGCTTCAGGCTTAATCGATAACATTCGTGAGAATGATACCGTAACCTACGATGTAGAAGAAGGTAGAAAAGGCCTAAATGCGGTAAATGTTAAAGTAGGATAAGATAACTCAATACATAAATCGTTAAAAGTCCTGGTGTTAAACATCAGGACTTTTTTTATGCCGTAGAATGTGGTTCTTTTTTCCTTATCATTCTTACAAGAAAACCGTAACATCTGAATACTTCATTAAGCTGTAGTTGCTTAAAGCAATCACTACATTAAATTCTATCCTACATTTAGAACAACCGGGTGTTTCCAACATTTAAGATAAATACATCCTGCGGGCATCTGTAATCGATATAAATTACACCTGCAAAATCTCGTTTTTAAGTAAATACAGCGATATATTAAGGCATTTAACGGCTGTTTGACTTAGAATGTTTCTAAATAAAGACTTTATTATTGTTTTAGTGTAATGGTTTATAATTTAATGTCATAATTAAATACTTTTGTACAAAAAATAGATAACAAAATCCTAATCAAATGAGTGGTTTCGGAAATGCTCTTTCTTCTTCTATCGGGAAGAAATTCATCATGGGTATTACAGGAATTTTCCTGATACTTTTTTTAATAGTACACTGTTTTATTAATGCATTAATCCTGCTTAATGATGGTGGTTTAACTTTTAACATTGGCGCGCATTTTATGGCCACCAACTGGATTATCAGGGCTGGAGAGGTTGTCTTGTTTCTTGGCTTGCTGTTGCATATTTTCCAGGCACTGCGGTTAACAATTGAGAACAGAAAAGCCAGACCGGTGAAATATGCGGTAAACGACGGAAAAGCAAACAGCAGATGGTACAGCCGTTCTATGGGCTTATTGGGTACGCTGTTGCTTATTTTTCTGGTTATTCACTTAAAGGATTTCTGGGTTGTTTCCCGTTTTACAGGTATCCCTTCTGTTGACGCCAACGGTCACGAAGATTTATTCGCAGTAATGAAAGAAAAATTTCAGGATCCGGTAAGAGTTGCTGTGTACGTCCTGGCCATGTTTTCTTTATGCTACCATTTGTTGCATGGTTTTGCTTCGGCTTTTCAAACACTGGGCTGGAATCATTCGAAATACAACGGCTTAATTAAAGGAGCCGGCGTATGGTATTCGATTATTATTTCGGTTCTTTTTGCAATCATGCCGATTGCTGTTTATGCAGGTTGGATTAATTAATTTTAAGTACAAAAGATATGTCAGATTTGAATTCAAATATACCAGAAGGCGAATTAACCGGAAAATGGACTAAGTATAAGTCTTCTGTACCTTTGGTTAATCCATCGAATAAAAGAAATATAGAAGTAATCATTGTGGGTTCTGGTTTAGCAGGTGCTTCGGCTGCTGCTACTTTAGCCGAAATGGGTTACAAAGTAAAATGTTTTTGCTTCCAGGATTCGCCACGCAGGGCGCACTCTATTGCTGCGCAGGGTGGTATTAATGCTGCAAAAAATTATCAAAATGATGGTGATAGTATTTACCGTTTATTTTACGATACGATAAAAGGTGGTGATTACCGTGCCCGTGAAGCGAATGTGCATCGTTTGGCCGAAGTAAGTGCCAATATTATAGATCAATGTGTGGCGCAAGGTGTTCCTTTGGCCCGCGAATATGGCGGTTTATTAGATAACCGTTCTTTTGGTGGTACGCAGGTACAACGTACTTTCTATGCTGCGGGTCAAACCGGACAGCAATTGCTGTTGGGTGCTTACTCTGCATTAGAGCGCCAGATTGGTATGGGTAAAGTAGAAATGTATACCCGCCATGAAATGCTGGAAGTTGTTAAAATTGATGGTAAAGCACGTGGTATCATTGCCCGTAACTTAATTACCGGAGAGTTGGAGCGTCACTTTGGACATGCAGTCGTATTGGGAACTGGTGGTTACGGAAACGTATTCTTCCTTTCTACTAATGCAATGGGCAGTAACGTAACAGCCGCCTGGAAAGCGCATAAACAAGGTGCATATTTTGCCAACCCTTGTTACACACAGATTCACCCAACCTGTATTCCGGTTTCGGGCGATCACCAGAGTAAATTAACCCTGATGTCTGAATCGTTGCGTAACGATGGAAGAATCTGGGTGCCTAAAAAGAAAGACGATACCCGTAAAGCATCTGATATTCCGGAAGATGAAAGAGATTATTATCTGGAACGTCGTTATCCTGCTTTTGGTAACCTGGTTCCACGTGATGTGGCTTCGCGGGCAGCCAAAGAACGTTGCGATGCAGGTTATGGGGTAGGTGCTTCTAAGCTGGCTGTTTATCTTGATTTTAAAGCCAATACAGAACGCTATGGTAAAATAGAAGCTGCCAAGGCTGGTAACCATAATCCCGATAAAGAAACCTGTATGCGTTTGGGTACAGAAGTAATTAAGGAGAAATATGGTAACCTGTTTGATATGTATGCGCAGATCACCGGAGAGAATCCGTATGAAACACCAATGCGTATATATCCTGCGGTTCACTATACAATGGGTGGATTATGGGTAGATTATAATTTAATGACCAGCGTTCCGGGATTGTACTGCACAGGAGAAGCGAACTTCTCCGATCACGGAGCCAACCGTTTAGGTGCTTCGGCTTTGATGCAGGGACTTGCAGATGGATATTTTGTGCTTCCTTATACAATCGGCGCTTACTTATCAAAAGAAATTTCGGTAAAAGCCATACCAACAGATCATCCGGCTTTCGTAGAGGCAGAAGCTAAAGCAAAAGGTATCCTCGATACTTTAATCAACATTAAAGGAACAAAATCGGTAGATCATTTCCACAAACGTTTAGGCCACATTATGTGGGAAAAATGTGGAATGGCCCGTAATGAAAAAGGTCTGAAAGAAGCCATCGAAGAAATCAGGGCATTGCGCCAGGAATTCTGGAAAGACGTTCGCGTACCAGGTTCGGCAGATGAGTTGAATACAGAGCTTGAAAAAGCAGGTCGTGTTGCCGATTTTATTGAATTGGGAGAGCTGATGTGTATCGATGCTTTAAACCGCAATGAAAGCTGTGGTGGTCACTTCCGTGAAGAGTATCAGACAGAAGAAGGAGAGGCTTTACGTGATGATGAAAATTATGCATACGTGGCTGCCTGGGAATTTAAAGAAGGCGTGAATTTCGAATTGCACAAAGAGCAATTGAAATTTGAAAATATTAAAGTAGCACAAAGAAGTTATAAATAGTAGCAAGACGTAAGTATCAAGTGTTGAGGCTTGAGTTAATAATCTCGACACTTGGTTCCCGCTACTTGATACTTAAAATCTCAATATCATGAGTACAGGAAATATGAACTTAACGCTGAAAATCTGGCGTCAGAAAAATAACAATACCAAAGGTGCTTTGGTAGATTATAAGGTGACCGATATTTCGCCTGATATGTCTTTCTTAGAAATGTTCGATGTGTTAAACGAACAATTGATTAACAAAGGCGAAGAGCCAATTGTGTTCGATCACGATTGTCGTGAGGGAATTTGCGGAATGTGTTCGATGTTTATCAATGGCCGTCCGCATGGACCAAAAGACCTGGTTACAACCTGCCAGTTGCACATGCGCTCTTTTAAAGATGGAGATACCATCGTAGTGGAGCCCTGGAGAGCAGCAGCCTTCCCGGTAATTAAAGATTTAACGGTAGATCGTTCTGCCTTCGACCGGGTAATTGCAGCTGGTGGATTTATTTCGGTAAATACCGGAAATGCACAGGATGCCAATAACCTGCCAATCCCTAAAAAACAAGCCGATGCTGCTTTTGAAGCCGCTGCTTGTATTGGCTGTGGTGCTTGTGTGGCAACTTGTAAAAATGCATCAGCCATGCTGTTTGTATCGGCTAAAATTTCTCAGCTTGCCTTACTACCACAAGGACAGCCAGAGCGTTACCGTCGTGTACAAAGTATGGTTGCGCAAATGGATGCCGAAGGTTTCGGTAACTGTACCAATACCGGCGCTTGCGAGGCCGAATGCCCTAAAGGTATTTCGCTGGAAAACATTGCCCGTATGAACCGCGATTTCGCTGCTGCAAAATTTCTTTCAGAAGAAGAAGTTTAAGAATATACTGTGCATCCTGCTCTTGCAGGGTTTTATAGCCTCAAACTTTGTTTGGGGCTTTTTTGTACCAGTTATCACCTATCCGCCAGAAGATAAAATTAAATGCTTGGGCAAATTAAAGTTTGTTTATCTTTTTATTTCTTTATGTAAGCATCAGAAATTGGTTGTGCAACGAAAATTTAATTCTGTTTAATTTGGATATGCTTTAAAGTTTTAATAAATTTAAACTTCCGAGACAGGAGAGAAAAACATAAAACCCCGGTTATTTAAGCTGGGGCTTTGTGTTAAAAGGGGTAAGAGAATTAAAGATTTTTCCTGAATTAACCACTCCCTTTTTAAGGCAATTTAATGAGCTCAGGGGCATTATTTGTTAAAGGCTTTCCTTTCTGAAGATCTTTCTTGGTTGCAATAAGAATTACCCCGTTTAATCCTCTGCTGCCATAAATCGTAGTCGCTGCGTCTGATTTTAAAATAGATATTGCATTAATTTTTTCAGGACTCAAAGTGCTTAGACTAAAGAAGGCAGATTGAGGTGTACCATCTAATATCACCAGAGGGGTTTTATCAGATACCTGTTCTCCTTTGAATTCTATATTTTCAGTTTTATAGATTCTGTTAGACAATAAGTTTGAAAGATTGTGCTCGGTTTCTTTTAGTTCCTGATCCGTATCTGATTCGGGCGTATTCAGACTGAAATTAACGGCTATATTATATTTAACCCGTACGGGTTGTCCGTTTATTAAGCCCGGTTCCCATTTGGGAGATCCTTTAATTACTCTAACGGCTTCTTCGTTCAACCCGCTGCCAAGTCCTCTTATTACCTTTATATCCGAAATATTGCCATCTGTTTCAACGGTGAAGCTTAAAAAGACTTTGCCGCTGATAT
>JASLGV010000496.1 GCA_030149995.1 Pedobacter sp. | reverse complement strand
CTTCGGAATGTCGTTGTGTTCAGAACCTCTGCGTTCACTTCCGGCAAAGCCCGATCCATATTCAAATCCGTGCACGGCATTGATGCTTAACATGGCTTTACCGAGGTCGGCATGGAGCTTGTCAAAAACCGGTTCTCCCAAACCAGCCGGGCAGCCCCTTACAATGCAGGCTATTTTACCACCAACGGTATCACCATCTTTACGTACGGCATCAATAAAGTTAATCATTTCATGTGCAGTAGCCGGATCGGCACAACGCACGATGTTTTCTTCTCTTATGGCCAGTAAAGCCTGCAGGTCGTCGCTTTGCGGGTTGGGCGCATCGATGGTTCCAACGGCGGTAACATGGGCGAAAATTTCAATGCCCTGTTGTTTTAACAGTAATTTTGCAATGGCACCGGCAGCCACTCGGGCGGCGGTTTCGCGGGCAGAAGAGCGCCCGCCACCGCGGTGGTCTCTGATGCCGTATTTGGCATCATATACATAATCGGCATGACTGGGCCGGTATACATCTATGTTGTGACCATAATCTTTAGATCGCTGGTCTTCGTTCGGAATTAACAGGGCAATGGGGGTACCCGTTGTTTTGCCTTCAAAAACACCCGATAAAATTTGTACTGTATCGCTTTCCTTACGCTGGGTGGTAATTTTCGATTGCCCCGGTTTGCGTTTATCCAGCTCGGCCTGTATAAAATCGAGATCTACAGGCAATTGAGCCGGACAGCCATCTATAATAACCCCAATGGCTGTGCCATGCGATTCGCCAAAAGTTGTAATGCGGAATAATTGTCCGAATGAATTTCCTGCCATTTTATAAAGATTGGTGTTTGAGGTTTAACATTAATATATACAGTTTAAGTGGTATACAGGTTTAGTTATTGAACACTTACCTGGAAACCGGCTTTTTTCAAATCTTCCCAAAAATACGGATAAGATTTTTCTACTACTTGCATTTCTTCAATCTCTACTTCGTTAATAACCAGTGCTAAGGGCGCAAATGCCATGGCCATACGGTGATCTTCGTACGTAGCGATCGTAATTTTTTCAGGAAAATGGAGCTTATCACAGTTAAGCGTGTAAACCTGGTTGTCTTCTGTTAAGGTTACCCCAATCTTTGCCAGTTCATTTTGCAGGGCTGCAATACGGTCTGTTTCCTTAATTTTTAAAGTCTCCAGACCTGTAAAAGACATGTTTTTACCTAAGGCTGCTGCAACCACCACAATGGTTTGGGCCAGATCCGGACAGGTTTTTAAATCCAGGATACCCGCTTCATCAAATAAAATACCGGTGTTGCTAATGGAAATGCCATTGTTGGTTTTGGATGTGTCGATACCAAAAATCCGCATAATCTTTTGAATCTGGCTGTCGCCCTGCAGGCTTTTATCTTTTAATGCAGGTAAGCTTATTTCGGCTTCTTCTGCCAGTGCAGCAATGCTGTACCAGTAAGAGGCTGCACTCCAGTCGGGTTCCACCACCAGGGTAGCGCTTTTAAAAGGCTGATTTTCGATGGTTATGGTGTTGCCTGTCCACGAATGCTCAATCCCGACCGATTTAAGCATATCTAAGGTCATGTCTACATAAGGTTTGGACGTCAGTTCACCTTCAATTTCGAGCGATAAACCCTGGGGCAGGATGGGGGCAATCATCAGCAGTGCTGATAGGTACTGACTGCTTACATCGCCCTTAATTTTAACCTGCGAAGTAACCTGGTTAAGCGGTCCACTGATGTTTAAAGGCGGGAAACCTTCATTTTCAGCATAAGAAATATCGGCACCGATTTTTTTCAGGGCTTCTGCCAGGATCCCGATGGGGCGTTGTTTCATCCGTTCGGTGCCGGTTAACAGAAAGTTTCCGTTCTTTGCCGAAAGGTAGGCCGATAAAAAACGCATGGCTGTACCGGCCGGACCAACATCCACGATTTCGGAATTTTGAGCCGAAACATTGGGTGCAGATTGAAGTTCTGGCGCATCTGCCGCCAGTTTATTTAGAATATCGTTGAGCGTAACGGTATCTGCTGCGTTCGAAAGATTTTCTACTTTAACCAGCCCTTTACTTAATGCACTTATAATTAAGGCCCGGTTGCATTCGCTTTTCGAACCTGTTAAAAGGATTTCCGTATGAATATTCTTATTTTCTTTAAAAGAAACTAAGGCATTTTTAGACATTTTATTCTGTTTTATGCGTACAAGGGTAAATGAATTACGATGAATGCCTACCTGCCAGCTAAAATAGGATGGATTCAGCAATGCAGGATTTAAGACAGGTCATATTATAAAATAACCCCGTATATATTTTATAAAATCATCCTTGCCAGGTTCAATTCAAGTACCGGCGCTGGCAAGGATGAGGCGCAAGGTTTAAACCTTGCGCTTTATTTTAAGCTTTAACTTCGTTGTGTTGCTCGGCAGCAATTCCTTGCTCTGTTTTACCGGCATTCATAATTTCTGTTTGTTTGCGGATGGATTCGCCGTGTACCAGTTCCAGGAATTTCTCTGTAAAATTCAGGTCTAACTTTAAGGCTTTGGCAAAAGCATGTCCTTTTTTAATAATGGCATCCCAACGGTTTACCTGTAAAATGGTTACCTGGTTATCGCGTTTATATTCACCGATTTTTTCAACAATGGCCATACGCTCGCCCAGTTTTTGCAATAAAATATCGTCTATTTTATCGATAGATTTACGCAGATCGGCTAATTTATCGGCGAAAGCCTCGTTTGGTGCTTCCGGTTCGCGTACGGTTAAACGGTCTACCAAATCGGCCAGGGCTGCCGGAGTTACCTGTTGTTTGGCATCTGTCCAGGCAACTGAAGGATCCACGTGCGATTCGATCATCAAACCTTGCATATCCAGGTCTAAAGCTTTTTGAGAAATGTAAGGGATCAGTTCGCGGTTACCGCAAATGTGACTTGGATCGTTGATGATTGGTAAATCCGGACATAAAGTTTTTAACTGGATGGCAAGTTCCCACATCGGTTCGTTGCGGAAAGAGCTTTTCTCAAACGAAGAGAAACCACGGTGAATGGCACCAATTTTAGTAATACCTGCACCGTTAATACGCTCAATGGCACCAATCCATAATTGTAAATCGGGGTTAACCGGGTTTTTGATTAATACCGGAACATCATGGCCTTTTAAAGCATCGGCAATTTCCTGAACTGTGAACGGGTTTACCGTAGAGCGGGCACCAATCCATAAAATATCTACACCGGCTGCCAAAGCCTCTTCAACATGTTTTGCATTGGCAACCTCAACAGCCGTTGGCAGGCCGGTTTCTGCTTTTGCACGTTTTAACCATTCTAAACCAATGCTTCCGATACCTTCAAATTCTCCCGGACGGGTGCGTGGTTTCCAGATACCTGCTCTTAATACAGATACTTTTCCGGTTGCGGCCAATAAATGAGCAGTCGTTAACAGCTGCTCTTCAGTTTCTGCACTGCATGGCCCAGAGATTAATAAAGGTTCGTTGTTGGTGTTTAACCAGGTGTTTAGGGGCTGAATGTTCAAATTAAGTTTCATGATTATGGAGTTGTCGTATTATTTTAAAATTTGTTAACTGATATTTTGTGTTTTAATAATCTTATTTTCTTTGCTGAAATGAAAAACGGATGTTCCTTTGAGCATTATACTTTGTCGTTTTTGAGGTACTCGCCCATGATGTTAAAATTGGAGGTATACTTCAATGCTTTTCTGATGGCTTTGTCATATTTTTCGGTGCTTGGCCATTCGAGGTCTACATAAAAATAATATTCGTCTCTTTTACCCAGTACCGGCATGGATTGTATTTTTGTTAAGCTTACATCCTGTTCGGCAAAAATATTCAGCAC
>JASLGV010000500.1 GCA_030149995.1 Pedobacter sp. | reverse complement strand
TTGCCAGTATTGCATAAACCAGATCATCTGCCCATTCGCTGTTGAAAAAATAACTTTCTTTAAAATGTGCTTCTTTTCTGAGTCCTAATTTTTCGACCAGGGCAACAGCCGCCTCATTTCGAGGGTCAACGGAAGCAGTTGTCTGGCGTTTCTTCAAAACTTTAAACAAGTAATCTATTATCTGATAAAGTGTTTCAAAAGCATATCTCTTACCGTGATGTTCCTTGGCTATGGTAATACCAAATTCAAATTGGCTGTTATCATCGCCTACAAAATGAATACCGGTATTGCCAATCACTCCCCGGTTTCTTTATCGATCAATACCAGCTGTTAGGCATATTGCTTTTAAAAAAGCGGGTAAAATAAGAAGGTGTTTCAAAGACCATCAAACAAATACACTGGCTATCAAAAGATTACCTGTTTCGTCGATACATATTACTTCAAATGCCATGCGGTTCATTTAAATCGACAACAGCGTTCTAAATTTAAAAGGGGCTTGCTATTAAGCAGAAGGCTATAGATTTTAACTAAAATTTATTTCCGTTTAATTTTCTCTCTCAAATCTGAAAAGTCGAATAAAACCATCGGACTGACTTCTAAATACTTGGCGTATACAGATACATGACTGATGCTCGTATTAATCTGTCCAAGTTCAGTCCTGGCAATCTGACTTTGTGAAATATCCGTAAGAAGCGAAAACTGCTCCTGAGAAATTCCACGATCTTCACGAACCTGTTTGAGCTTTTGTCCAAACTTTTTAATAAATTCTTCGTCCTTTAAATACTTCACGAAGCAAATAGACGCCTATAAAACAAAAATATTAATAGCAAATTTGATATTAAGATAAATCCTGCTTATATTTGTATATCAAGGCAAACAAAACCATTTTACGATTTTATAATTACTAAGCGTTCTATCTGATTGCCCCGTCATCCCGATTCATACGGCTTTTAAAACGCTCGTGTTCATTTTAACATCGGGCTTTTGATGTACCTGTTATAAGCGATTAAACCTAACCAATTGAAATATGGCGATAAATAAACCCATGCCATCAGTGGCTCCAAACAAAATAATATACCTGGATACAGAAGAATTAGCAGATCCGCTGCTGGTTATAACAAGCTTCTTTGATGTATGCGCCCTTCCACGTCATCTTAAAAAACTTAAAAAATGGCGTAACAATGCTGCTTTTGAAGTTTCCACCGAACAACGTGTTTGTCCGGTTGACCTGCTCGAGCTGCATGAACTTATAATGAGGCTACTGGAAACCGCCTGGGTATTGAAAGAAAGAAAATCAGTCAAACTAAATAACTTCAAACAGATACAACCTGACCTGCTCACTTCGGTCCTTAAACAAGAAAAAAAGAAACTGGAACATTACCCCAAAAACCTGAAGTATAAAGAAATAATCAATCCTTTATGTGTTTTGCGCAAAATATTTAAAGATAATAGCCTTGACGATTACAGAAGAATTTTAAAAACATGGCTGCAAGATGCTATAAACGACCTTTTTATGGAAGAAAATTTATTTAAATATGAAGTAATCATTATTTACGAAAACCTGGTTAAACTTTGCGAGGCTTGCTGGCTTATACACGAGCGCAATACCAGGCAAAGCCCTCCCGAACTAAATGAAAGTATATCCGGTAAATCACCCTCCCTCAATTTTAAAGCGTCTACCCGATAAAAGGTATAAATTTAAAGTAAATACCAGCTTTTAAAAGCTGCAGCTGAATCCTGACTTACAGTAACGTAATTTTCATGCTGTTCTTTTAATCCGGTAAAGGGATGTCTTAAAATTAGCTCGTACCGCCTGGATGAGGCCTTTTTATAGCTAAAAATCAGCAGCCGGCTCATGATGCAGTTACGGTTTATCAGGAAATACTCATCGTCTGGTAATTGTGCCAGTAACATTTCGGCGGTTTCACTACCCAGAAATAAACGCCCGTCCAGATACTTAATGGTTGTACAGCCATCTTTAATAAAGGCATACAAAAGATAATCTTTTTCAATACCCAGCGCTTCAAGGTTAATATCCTGCAAGCGAGGTGGCGATTCTCTTACAATTTGTTTTCGGTTCTGCAACGCCAAACGGTTTAGACGTTCCTGTACCTCGGCGTGCCTGGCCTGAAAAATATAAAAAAGCTCAACCAGAAAATAGTATATATTTAAAAGTAGAATAAAAATAACGACCAGCATAAAATCGGTATACATAAACCGCGACTTTTCAAAGTCGTAATGCATCATGAAAAAAAAGATCCTGACACAAAGGTATTCTATCCAGATCACCATTGCCACGCCAAACCAAAGTTGTAAAAACAGCCGGTAAGACCAATTGGCCTCCCAGCTATATCTTTTGTAAAGCAACCGGCTAACAGAATTAACCAGCTGAATCAGCAAAAATGAAATAACCGCACTGCCCAGCACAGATAATCCATAACCCGGAACCATAATAACGCCCAGAAATCCTTCTTTTGCTCCGTGCGCCACAATAAAATGCGCCACACCAATTGAAAGTAAAAGCCTGAAAATGAGATCATGGTAAGGATTTCTCGTATAATCTAAAATGGAATAGACAGACTTCATAACCTATAGCAGATTTGGTTCAATAAATTACACAGAAAAATTGACCATCACAAACATTCAGAAATAAAAGAGAAAAAAGCCTTTGTAAGCGATACAATTTGTATCGGTTAATTTTTTTCAGCCCTGAACATGGTATAAACGCTACAAAAATAAGCATTGAGTTTCGCTATAGAGGTTAACAGCCGTTTATCCAGGCAGGAAGTTGTTTAATTTAGTATCAACTACTTGACCAAACAAACTAAAAATGAAAAAACAACTATGGAATATCTGTGTATCAGAAACACCTGATACAGGAAAATCATGTTTAATTCAACCTGAGCATATTACCTATATGCTTTTATTGCTCACAAGCTGTGAAGACCATGCAGAACAATATGTATTAAATGTAGCCGAAGAAGCATTTTTACAACACCGGCTACACCCCTTAATTGCAGAGCATCTAACACGGTCTCCGCAACAAACAAGTTATATGGTTAACTGATCTGCGAGCCATCCCCTGTTCGCTATAAAATCAAAACTTTCCGGCTTGCGCCTTGTTCTAAAAAGAAGAAACCTGTAAAAGGTTTCAATACAATTAAAGATAATGTATGAAACAGGCAGCACATCTTTTAAAGGCAGGCAGAATTTTATTAGGAGCAGGTTTAATATTTGCAGGAACGGGCCATCTGAGCTTTGCACGAAAAGAATTCCGGGCACAAGTGCCTAATTGGGTACCCTTAAAAAAAGATGATACAGTTGTGTATTCTGGAATTGCAGAAATTATATTAGGCGCAGCACTGGTATTTGGCCCGCAAAAACATCAGAAAAAGATTGGGAAAATGGCCGCGGCACTGTTTACGGGCGTATTTCCGGGTAACTTAGCCCAATACACCCATAAAAGAAATGCTTTTGGCTTAAACACCAATCAGAAAAGATTATGGCGGCTTTTTTTTCAGCCGGTACTGGTGTACTGGGCACTAAAAAGCAGCCGTAATTTATAATAAAGTGAATTGCTTATTTTTCTATAATCTTCGGAACCATAAAATATTCCTCGTTGTGGATTGCAGCATTTTGCAGGGCCTCTGCTGTTGTAATTTGTGGTTTTACCACGTCTTCACGCCAGCTATTGGCGCTTTCGTTCATATAAACCAAGGGCGCAACGGCTTCAGTATCCAATTCATTTAGCTTCTCCATAAAGGAAAGAATCTTATTCATTTCAGGCATAAGGGTCTGTACCTGCTCCGGGTTTACTTCAATCCGTGCTAAATCAGCAATTTTATAAATGGTAGCTTCGTCTAAGTTCATTTGTATATAGTTTACTTTCGATCAGATCAAAAACCTGTTCTTTTAATTTATCAGAATCGTCGGCAGTAAAGCCGCTTGTTTCTATAGGCTTATGTACATAAATATTACACACGCCAGGTCTTGTACCATATTCACCCCCCTCATCCCACATCAGTTTCCAGATATTGGTAATACTCACCGGCACAATGGGTATTTTTTTATCGATCGCCAACCGAAAAGGTCCGTTTTTAAATTCACCTAATACCGGCGGATACGTAT
This sequence comes from Pedobacter sp., assembly GCA_030149995.1. Lineage (GTDB taxonomy): Bacteria > Bacteroidota > Bacteroidia > Sphingobacteriales > Sphingobacteriaceae > Pedobacter. The sequence continues at coordinate 4,192 of JASLGV010000500.1, read as the reverse complement.
CGTTTATTCTTCCCTCGGGAAAGATAATCAAACTCATGCCCTTTTCAAGATTTTCGCCTGCTTTTTTAAAGGCCTTGAATGCCGAAATTTTACTCGAACGGTTTACGGTAATATCAATAGTTGTAAAAAAAAGCCTCAGCACCCAGTTGTTAAGCAGCTCTTCTTTTCCCATAAAATGATATTTATCATGGGCAAGCAAACAAAGAATCATAATATCCAGGTTGGAGGTATGATTGGCACAATATATATACGTTTGCTTCCTTTCCGTTTCCTGCTCAATATTATACGAAAAGAAAATACCAGACAACGCGGTAGGCAACAGACTATTGGCCTTGCGGAACCAGTTTAAAATACCATAATATTTTGGATTTCGGGAGCTGAAATAATAAACAGGAAGAAAAAGCAGGAAGAAAAATAAAATCAGGAAAAAAAACCAGATGCGGTGAATTTGCTTTAATGTTTTTATCATACTTGAGCTAAAAATATAAAATCATCCTGTTATTTCATATACGCGTTCAGGTATCGCCAGAATTTTGTTTTTTCCAAATGGATTGCAAACATAAAAAGTATATTATGAATTACAAAAAGCTTTAAACAGGCCGTCATTCTTATCCTTTCAGGCAGCACAAAAAAATCCATGCTGAAAAACGATGGTTCCCATGTCCAATTCTATAAACTACAGGCCAATGTAATATAAATTTGCCTGTGCTATTTTAAATACCGTTATTTCAATCAAATACCTTTCCGGACGGAAAATTGACGTGTTTAAGTAATTATTTTTTTTTAATTTCGGCCATTATGAAAGAAACAGTGGTGAGCGGAATCCGCCCGACAGGAAAACTACATTTAGGAAATTATTTTGGTGCTGTTACCAACTTTGTAAAGATGCAGTACGACTATAACTGCTATTTTTTTATTGCAGACCTTCATTCGTTAACAACGCATCCTACACCCGAAGATTTACACGGATATGTAAAGCATGTGCTTGTTGAATACCTTGCCTGTGGCATTAATCCCGAAGAAACAACCATCTACATACAATCTGATGTTCCGGAAGTTTCAGAATTATACCTGTATCTTAACATGAATGCCTATTTAGGCGAACTGGAGCGCAGTGCTTCTTTTAAAGATAAAATACGTGCACATCCGGATAATGTAAATGCCGGATTGCTAACCTACCCTGCTTTAATGGCCGCCGATATTTTAATTCACCGTGCCACAAAAGTACCCGTAGGAAAAGACCAGGAACAACACCTGGAAATGACAAGAACCTTTAGCAACCGCTTTAACCGCCTGTATAAATCAGAATATTTCCCCGAAGCTTTTGCTTTTAACTATTCCGAAAATCTGGTTAAGGTACCCGGACTTGATGGCAAAGGGAAAATGAGTAAATCATCGGGCGATGGAAACTGCATTTACCTGGCCGATAGCCCCGAGGTGATCCGTAAAAAAGTATCAAGAGCCGTTACCGATAGCGGTCCTACAGCAGAAAACCAGGAAAAACCAGAATCTATACAAAACCTGTTCGACCTGATGAAAATTGTTTCATCTGAAGATACGGTTAAACATTTCGACGACTTGTATAATAAAGCCGGCATCCGTTACGGTGATTTCAAGAAACAACTTGCAGAAGACATGATTATCTTCAATACACCGATCCGCGAGCGCATTGAAGAACTATCAAAAGACGATGGTTATTTACGTAAAGTTGCGGAAAATGGTGCTGCAAAAGCACGCGAAAATGCACAGAAAACCATCCGTGAAGTACGCAGTTTAATCGGTTTTAAAAATTTTTAATACAAAACAGGAAGCCAAAGCAGTGTGCTCAGCCCGTAACCGGCACCATACACGCTTGATGATCCTTCAAATTAAATAGAATATGCACATAGCAATTGTTGGCAATATTGGCGCTGGAAAAACAACGCTTACAGGTTTATTAGCTAAGAACTACGGTTGGGAAGCCTTATACGAAGCGGTAGACAATAATCCTTACCTGGAAGACTTTTACGGCGATATGAAACGCTGGAGTTTTAACCTTCAGATCTATTTCTTAAACAGCCGTTTTCAGCAGATCAGTGAAATAGAAAAAAACAACCGCAATGTAATTCAGGATCGTACCATTTACGAGGATGCCCATATTTTTGCCGAAAACCTGCACGATATGGGTCTGATGACCACGCGCGACCACGATAACTACCGTGCCATTTTCGACAACATCACCTCTTTCATTAAACCACCAGATTTACTGGTTTATTTAAGAGCATCGGTACCAACCCTGGTTAATAATATACAACGCCGTGGCCGCGAGTATGAGGCTGGTATCCGGATTGATTACCTTTCGAAACTCAACGAAAAATACGAAGCCTGGATAAAAGGATATAATTTAGGAAAATTACTTATCTTAGATAAAGATAAACTTGATTTCACCAACAATCCCGAAGACCTTGGTGCAGTAATACAGTCTATTGAAGCCGAAATTCACGGCCTCTTTTAGCTAAAACCGGGATTGTTATAATTAATTCTTTCACTAATGGAAAACGATCAATTTAACAATCCCGAAAACTGGAAATGGGGCATTCTGTATTTTAATCCGGATGATCCCCGTTACATTGTTCCTAAAAGGGTGCGTTCACTGGGCTGGACATTTAATTTTGCCCACAAGCGAATATACATAGCCCTCCTGTTAATTATTTGTATTCTTTTTATCTCAAATCTTCTGTTAAATAGATATGGCTAAAACGATTGGCATTATCCCTGCACGATATGCTTCTTCCCGGTTTCCGGGTAAACCATTGGTTGATATTCATGGAAAAACCATGATCAGACGTGTATATGAGCAGGCCTCAAAAGCCCAATTGCTGGATGCTGTAGTAGTGGCTACCGATGATCTGCGTATTGCCGATGAAGTTAAAAAATTTGGCGGCCTGTATGCTTTAACAAAAGAAAGCCACCAGAGCGGTACCGACCGTTGTGCAGAAGTTTCCCTTTTATACCCGGAATATGAAGTCGTTATCAATATACAGGGTGATGAACCTTTTATAGATCCTACACAGATTGATTTGCTGGCCGCTTGTTTTAACGATCAGGAAACAGAAATTGCTACCCTGATTAAACCAGTGGTTGCAACAGAAGAACTGTTTAACGTAAACAGCCCCAAAGTTGTACTCAACAAAAAAAACGAAGCCATCTATTTTAGCCGTCAAACCATTCCATATCTGCGCAACGTAGCAGAGCAGGATTGGCTAAGCCGTCATACTTTTTTTAAACATATTGGTATTTACGGGTACCGTGCAAATGTTCTAAAAGCCCTTTCAGTTTTACCACCCTCTACCCTGGAGCAGGCCGAAAGCCTCGAACAACTCCGTTGGATAGAGAATGGTTATAAAATAAAAACGGCCCTTACCCATGTAGAGACCTTGGCCATCGATAGCCCGGAAGACCTGTTAAAAATTGTCCAGACCGGGTAACGGCTAACAATCCGTCAAAACTGGTCGTGTTTTTTTACAAGATAAGCTCCATTTGTATGTTGCAGCGTGAATAAGGCGTTGGTTTACCCGATATTTTCTGGAAACCAAGCTTATTATATAGATTAATAGCCGGTTTCAAAACGGTGTTGCTCTCGAGATATATGCGCTTTGCGCCGGCCTGCCGCGCCTGTTCTATAATAGCAGTAGCCAATAGAAATCCAATATTTTTTCCCTGTGCTTTTGGCGATACAGCCATTTTTGCCAGTTCAAAATCGTGCTCCCCATCTGTAACTCTAATCAGTGCACAAACCCCTAAAGGTTCGTCCTCATACAAGGCAACTTTTATATAACCGCCTTTTTGAAGGATATACCCGTCTGGGTTATCAAGCGCTTTAAAATCAGCCGCTTCCATTTTAAAATAAGCAGAGATCCATTCCCTGTTCAATTCCCGGAAAGCCTCATGATACACAGGAGTATAATCTACCACCTGTACCTTTTCACTTTCTCTTGTTTTTTTCTTATCCATTACCCTTTTTAGTAAAGATTTCTGCTCCAGCAAATACTCCCACTCGCCTATGGCAGCCCATAAGTCATTTTGTGTTTGTGCCGATAACTCCTCAACTGCTGTATTTACATCTTTAAACAATACCTGAACCGTTGCAAATACCTGAATACCACTTTTCGAAAGGCATACCATATTCCGCCGGCCATCTGTCTTATCTTTC
>JASLGV010000497.1 GCA_030149995.1 Pedobacter sp. | reverse complement strand
ATGCATTGTTCTTTTCTATACAGGAGGCAAAGAGCAGTGCCATTTCCACACAGCGCTCTACAATGTTCTCATATCCTTTTTTACCATAACTGATTAACGAAAACCAGGCCGGCAATGCCCTTAAGCGCCTGGAATTTTCCGGCAAAAAATTGAGATAGCTAAAGTTCTCCAAAGGATTGCCCAGGTAGGCAGCATTGGCATTCTGGAAAGTTTCCATCTGTAACAAACGGTGTTCTTCTTTAACAAAAAACACAGCACTTTCGTATGGAACATTTAGCCATTTGTGGCAATCAACGGTAATGCTGTCTGCCTGTTCCCATTTTTCAACCAGGTGGTTATATTTTGGAGAGCAAGCGGCAAACCCACCGAAAGCGGCATCAATATGCCACCAGAAATTATATTTCTCCTTTAGTTTGGCAATGGCTTCGAAATCGTCGAAATCTACAGTATTAACAGTTCCGGCACTGGAAATCAAAATAAAAGGCTGACCATTCAGCGCTTTAACCTTGTTTTCCAGATCTTTTACACCAGTGCTTCCCGGTTCCCTTCGAGGGTTTTTACAAGCGTAAAAGTATTGCTTCCAAGCCCCAGCATAGACAAAGATTTTACAGCCGACGAATGTGGCGTGGCAGATAAAACCGGCACAACTCCGCTTATCCCGTCTCTTGCAAAATCTTTCCCGTTTTGTTTGCCAAGCCATTGCCTGGCTACTGCCAGACAGGTAAAGTTAGACATGGTAGCGCCGGTTACAAACCCACCAAAAAAAACAGCAGGCAGGTTAAAAAGCGACAGCAGGAGTTTAACGGTTTCCAGTTCAATAATGGCCGAAACATCGCCACTTCCCTTGGCTGATTGTGTATTTTGATCGTAAATGGTGGCCAGCCAATCGCCTGCAATGGCTGCAGGTGTAGAACCACCCGTTACAAAACCCCAGTAACGGGGCCCGCCGGAGGCAACAATCACCTCTTCAAAACGCTTGTTAAACTGTTCTAAAGCTTGTACCAACCCTATCCCATCCTGTTCCAGGTACCGGGATATCTGAATTTCCTTTGCAGAAAAAGTTGATCTTTTATGAAGGTTGTTCAAAAAGTTCAATCCCTGATCTTTAATCAGGTCCAGGATCAATGCCATCGATTCCTGGTCTTTTTTCAAAAGTTCGTTCATTTTTCTGGGGTTTGTTTATGTTAAAATATAGCCGATGCGATTCTTTTGGTTGGTTCCGGATTACTCATCGTATAAAAATGGAGTACAGGTGCCCCAACTTTAATGAGCTCTTTACATTGCTCAATCATCCATTCAATGCCAACTTCTTTTACTTCCTTTTCATTTTTACAGGCATGTACTGCTTCGCTGAGTGCCTCAGGCAAATCAAGGTGGAAAATTTTAGGTAAACTGATTAATTGTTTTGAAGAGGTAATGGGCTTTAAGCCTGGAATAATCGGCACATGAATATCGTTTTCGCGGCAAAGCTTCACAAAGTCTACATATTTCTGCACATCAAAAAACATCTGCGTTACAATAAATTCGGCCCCCATGTCGATTTTTTTCTTCAAGTACTTAAAATCCGTTTTTAAATTTGGTGCCTCGAAATGCTTTTCCGGATATCCGGCAACGCCAATACAAAAATCTGTTTTAAACGCTTCATGATCTTCATGCAGATAGTGCCCGTTATTCATGTCTACCACTTGCCGGAGCAGGTCGGAAGCAAAAGCATGTCCGCCCAGGGTTGGCACAAAAGACGAGTCGGCATGGCGTGCATCTCCTCTTAACACCAACACGTTATCAATCCCCAGAAACTGTAAATCGATTAAGGCGTTTTCGGTTTCCTCTTTGGTAAAACCACCACAAATCAGGTGCGGTACCGCATCAACCTTATAACGGTTCATAATGGCAGCACAAATGGCAACTGTGCCCGGACGTTTACGATAGGAGACTTTTTCCAGCAAACCACTGTCGTGCTGTTTATAAATAAAATCTTCCCTGTGATAGGTTACATCAATAAACGGCGGATTAAATTCCATCAGGGGATCGATCGCCTTGTAAATTTCATCAATACTTTTTCCTTTTACCGGTGGCAAAAGCTCGAAAGAAAAAAGAGGCTTTCCCTCGGAATTTCGAATGTGGTCTGTAATTTTCATAACCCAAAAGGGGTTTTAGTTTGGTTTCTTATTATCAATTTTTAGTAGGCAAGGTTCGGGCTTAACCAACGTTCAACCTCTTCAACCGGCATTTGTTTACGAACAGCATAATCATCTATCTGGTCTTTGGTAATTTTACCCAGACCAAAATAGCGCGATTGGGGATGTGCAAAATAAAATCCGCTAACTGCAGCTGTCGGGTACATGGCATAACTTTCGGTAAGCCTCAGTCCAATTCTGTTTTCGGCATCGAGCAGGTTAAACAAGGTACCTTTTTCAGTATGTTCCGGGCAGGCCGGGTAACCGGGTGCCGGGCGAATACCTGCATACTCTTCCTTAATTAATTCCTGGTTGGTCAGCTGTTCTTCTTTTGCATAACCCCAAAATTCTTTTCTTACGCGCTCGTGCATGCGTTCGGCAAATGCTTCGGCAAGACGGTCGGCAAGCGCTTTGGCCATAATGCTGTTGTAATCATCGTAATTGGCTTCAAACTCAGCCACGAGTTCATCTACACCAATCCCCGTTGTAACGGCAAAACCACCAAAATAATCCTGAATGCCACTTTCTTTCGGTGCGATAAAATCAGAAAGCGCATAATAGGGTTGTCCGTCAATTTTTTCTGCCTGCTGGCGAAGGGTATGGATCATTACTTTTGATGCTTCGCCTGTTTGGGCGTCTGCTACCTCAAGCTCAATATCATCTCCTGTTGCGTTTGCCGGCCAGAAGCCCACAACACCACGGGCTGTAAATAGCTTTTCGTCTAAAACTCTTTTAAGCAATACCTGGGCATCGTTAAATAGTTTTTTTGCTTCATCGCCTACATTTTTATCATCAAAGATTTTAGGGTAGCTTCCGCGCAATTCCCAGGTATGAAAAAAGGGTGTCCAGTCTATATAAGGCACCAGTTCTTCTAACGGATAATTATCAAAAACTTTTGTTCCTGTAAAAGCAGGTACCGGAAGGTTTTGTTCAAAATCTATTTTAAATTTATTTGCACGCGCTTCTTCAAGGGTTTTGAACCGTTTATCTGAACGTTTGTTTAAATGAGCCTCGCGTGCTTTTTCATACTCTTCTCTTATCTGTCTGATGTACGTCTCTTTGGTTTCGTTGTTCATCAGTGTACTGCAAACGGTTACACTTCTGGATGCATCGAGTACATGAATAGCTGCTCCCGAATAATTAGGAGCTACTTTAACCGCAGCGTGTATTCTCGAGGTGGTTGCACCTCCAAGAATTAAAGGAATGGTAAAGCCTTCGCGTTCCATTTCTTTGGCAAAGTGTACCATCTCATCTAAAGAAGGGGTAATCAACCCGCTTAATCCAATAATATCGGCATTAATTTCCCGGGCTTTTTTAATAATATCCTGTGCCGGAACCATTACCCCCATATCAACCACTTCAAAGTTATTACAGGCCAGCACAACCCCCACGATATTTTTTCCAATATCGTGTACATCGCCTTTTACCGTAGCCAGCAATACTTTTCCCGCAGAGGAACTTTGATCCTGATCCGGGTTATCGAGTTTCTCCTGTTCAATAAAGGGCAACAGATAAGCAACGGCCTTTTTCATAACCCGGGCCGATTTAACCACCTGCGGCAAGAACATTTTTCCGGCACCAAATAGATCCCCCACCACATTCATCCCATCCATTAACGGACCTTCAATTACCTGGATTGGTCTTGCATAAACCTGCCGTGCTTCTTCTACATCCTGATCCAGGTATTCAATTAATCCTTTAACCAATGCATGAGATAAACGCTCCTGAACGGTTCCTTTACGCCACTCTTCATCTTTTATAACTTCTTTGCCCTTAGATTTTACTGTTTCGGCAAATTCAACCAGGCGCTCGGTGGCATCTTCCCGCCTGTTCAGCAATACATCTTCCACACGCTCCAACAGTTCAGGTGGAATTTCCTGGTATACTTCGAGCATACCTGCATTTACAATGCCCATATCCAGGCCGGCTTGTATGGCATGATAAAGAAAGGCTGCATGCATAGCCTCCCGCACGGTGTTGTTACCTCTGAAAGAGAAAGAAATATTTGAAACACCGCCACTTACCTTGGCATGTGGCAGGTTTTGTTTAATCCAGCGGGTGGCATTTATAAAATCAACAGCATAATTGTTATGCTCTTCCAGTCCGGTGGCAACCGTTAAGATATTGGGGTCAAATATGATGTCTTCTGGCGGAAAACCAATTTCATTCACCAGAATATCGTAACTTCTTTTGCATATTTCAATCCGGCGTTCGTAGTTATCGGCCTGTCCTTGCTCATCAAAAGCCATTACAACCACCGCAGCACCGTACACCATAATCTTTCTGGCGCTTTCCTTAAACTTATCTTCGCCTTCTTTTAAAGAAATGGAGTTTACAATTCCCTTGCCCTGCAAGCATTTCAAACCACATTCGATTACACTCCATTTAGAAGAATCGACCATAATGGGCAATTTAGAAATATCAGGTTCGGAAGCAATCAGGTTTAAAAATTTGGTCATGGCAGCTTCCGAATCGAGCATCCCCTCATCCATATTGACGTCGATAATCTGTGCACCACCTTCTACCTGCTGACGGGCAACTGCCAATGCGGCTTCATAATCGCCACTTAAAATAAGTTTGGAAAATTTAGGGGAACCGGTAATGTTGGTACGCTCACCAATGTTTACAAAAATGCTTTCGGGGGTGATGGTGATGGGCTCCAAACCACTTAACCGCATATAAGGAGCAGGTTGAGGAATTTTTCTCGGGTTATACTTACGGGCATTCGCCGCAATACAACCAATGTGATCGGGCGTGGTACCGCAACATCCACCAACAATATTTACAAAACCGGAATGCATAAAATCGTCTACCAGATGAGCGGTTTCGTGTGGTTGCTCATCATAGGCGCCAAATTCATTTGGCAAACCGGCATTTGGATAGGCCGACACATAACAACCAGCTTTGGCCGATAATTCTTCAATGTGCGGACGCATGTCTTTTGCCCCCAATGCACAGTTAAAACCTATACTTAAGGGCTGGGCATGTCTTACCGAGTTCAGAAATGCTTCTGCTGTCTGACCGGAAAGGGTTCTGCCCGAGGCATCGGTTATGGTTCCGGAAATCATAATTTCCAGCTTGCGCCCTACTTCCTCTTCATATTTCTTGATGGCGGCAATGGCCACCTTTGCATTTAACGTATCAAAAATTGTTTCAATAAGCAGAATATCAGAACCACCATCTACCAGACCGCGGATTTGCTCATAATAAGCATCAAAAAGTTCATCGTAACTGATCGCTCTAAATCCGGGGTCGTTTACATCGGGTGATAAAGACAGCGTACGGTTGGTTGGACCAATGGCACCGGCTACGTAACATTTGCGATCCGGGTTCGCCGCCATAAAAGCAGTGGTTGCTTCTTTGGCAATTTTTGCTCCCTCAAAACTCAGTTCATAACTCAGCTCTTCCATCTGGTAATCGGCCATGGAAATGCGTTGTGTACTGAAAGTATTGGTTTCTATAATATCTGCGCCTGATTTCAGATATTCCAGGTGGATTTCTTTTATAATATCCGGTCTTGTGAGGTTGAGTAAATCATTATTACCCTTTACATCACAAGAATGATCTTTAAACCGTTCACCCCTAAAATCATCCTCCGTTAACGTATAACGCTGAATCATAGTGCCCATAGCACCATCAATTACCAGGATGCGCTTTTCTAATTCTTCTCTAATACTCATTGTTGTTGCTCGCAAATAACTGCATCAGGCTGATCCGGCAAAATCGATCAGCGCCTTTATATCCAAAATCTGTATAACATCGGTGTGCTGATGGTGGCAGACTAAAAATATACCTGATACATAAAGCTTATTTAAAAAGTTGGTACGCGATTGTACTTCCTAAACTTATCTTTTCCGCCATACGCGAATAGAATTTAGCACCTTGTTGGCACAGGTTGCTAAGACTTCGTTGGGTCTAATCCCTCCGTCTTTCTTAATAAGCATACAAAAATGCAACAAAGCTACATCAATTCCAAAACTTTATGGGGCAACACCAAATAAAATTACAAAGGCCATGCAAATATGCACGGCCTTTAAAATATTGTTTCGTTTTAGAGATTACCTTCTGTTTCCAAAAATGCGGAGTAAATACAGGAAGATATTCAGAAAATCAAGGTATAAAGATAAGGCACCTACAATAGCTGTCTTTTTTGCTTCTACACTTAAAACCTGCTCACCGCTGGCCTCAATACCCTGACCAATGCGTTTAATTTTTTGAACATCGTAAGCGGTCAGTGCGGTAAAAAGAGCAATACCGATATAAGCCATAAATAAGCTGAACTGCTCACTTTTGATAAACATGTTTAAAACGGTTGCGATTACCAATCCGATTAAACCAACCATCAGGATAGAACCAAACTTGCTTAAATCTACATTGGTGGTATAACCCATAAAGGCCATAATACCAAAGATACCTGCGGCACCGGCAAAGCAGCTTACAATAGATCCGCTTGTATATGTTAATAAAATGAAGCTCAAACTAACGCCTGTAAGAACCGAGTACAATACAAATATACCCAACAGGGCCGGGTAAGATAATTTACTCAATCCAAAACTCATGGTTAAAACCAGCGCCAGCGGGGCAAACATGGCAATATAACCTAAAATAGACATACCAACTTTACCTGTCTGAGGATTTACAGTAAGTAAATATTCCATTAAAGCTGGCGTTGTGCCAAAAAGGTATGCCGCAACAGTTG
>JASLGV010000483.1 GCA_030149995.1 Pedobacter sp. | reverse complement strand
GGCACATTCTGATGATCGTCAAACCAGATTTGTGCTTTGTAATAATAGTCTTTGATTGGTTGTTTTATTTCCCCATACAGTACCTTTTGTTCGGGATTAAAAAAAGCTTTTCCATTTTTAATCTCGGCTTTGAGTATTCCTGTAATGCCTGTTTTCTGAATGGCAAGCCAGTTGGAGTCGCTTACATGCACATCTTCAAAAGATATTAAATCAAGCTTATAGCTTAGTAGTTCTCCCTGTATGCTTTTTAAAACCGATTCACTGGTCTTCTTTTTATAAAAAGCGGCATAAGCGGCTGTTGCCCCTGCCGCCTGACCGGTTTCCAAACCGTTTTCGGGAATGAACAGCAGGTTTTCCTGATCGGGGATTAACAGGTCATAAAGCGAGAGGAAGCTCGCTTCGCCCTGGTTTATCCCGGCAATACTGGTGCGGTACAGGTTTTCATCATACTTTAAAATACGGGAGGCTGCCGGATTTAAAAGGGCTATTTTTAAGGACGGAAAAATTTTTTCTGCTCCCTGGGTAATAACCAGTACTTTGGCTTTGATGTTTCTTTGCTTGTTCAGTTTTAATTCCCAGCCTTTGCCCGATCTTTTTATTTCGGTAAAAGATTCTTCGTTGAGGACTTTAAACAATTTAGAACTGTCTGACCACTTTTTTATAATAACATCAGCCATTTGGCTGTTAATATCGGGTAAGACTGCGCTATCGGCAATTTTAAGTGATTTGCGGGCCTGTTTTTCAAAAGCATTGATTACTCCATTGGAGCGTTTATTTTTAAAATTACTTAAGTTAAGGCCATTATGCTGTGTTAGGATTAAGGTATTTACACCCGATTCTGAAGCCTGTACACCTGCGGCAAAAGCTGCATCGCCATTACCTAAAACCAATACATCTGTTTTAATGGTTTGGGCACTCACAATTACAGGAATTATACATGCAAAAACAAAAAACAATTTCTTCATTCGTGTAATTTAAATTAATATGCAATATGCTTTAAATGAATGAAATTTTAATGAAATGCCTGTATTTTAACTAAATTTAACGTGTTCTGTTGTTCGAATACGCATTTCTAAATCAAATTTTAAGAATGGAAAATACCAGTAAAGCTGTTTTTGAAAGCCAGCAAAAGTACCGGATCGAATTGCGTAAAACAGATGCAGCCACAAGGATTGCCAAACTAAAACGGTTAAAGGCGGCTTTACAAGAGGCCGAAGAAACCATTTATGCGGCACTGGAAAACGATTTAAGAAAAAGCCGGTTTGAATCGGCCGTTACCGAATTGTTTTTCACGTATGGAGAAATAGATTATGCGATTAAGAGGCTTAAAAAATGGATGAAACCCAAAGCGGTAGGTCGCAGTATGGCAAATCTGTTTGCCCGGAACCGGATTTATTACGAGCCGAAGGGTGTTTGCCTGATTATTGCGCCCTGGAATTACCCGCTGCAGCTTGCCATAAGTCCGCTGGTATCGGCCATTGCTGCCGGAAACTGCGTAATACTGAAGCCTTCTGAACTGAGCGTTGCCACAGCTGCTGCAATCAAAAACCTGATAGATGATACATTTGATTTGCGGGAGGTTGCTTGTTTTGAAGGCGGAGCAGAAACGGCAAAGGCTTTATTGGAACTACCTTTCGATCATATTTTCTTTACCGGCAGTACAGCGGTAGGGAAGTTGGTGATGAAAGCTGCGTCGGAACACCTCAGTTCCGTTACGCTGGAGCTTGGCGGAAAATCGCCGGTAATTGTAGATCGTTCGGCCAATTTGAAAGCAGCCGCGGAGCGCATTGCCTGGGGTAAACTGGTTAATGCAGGGCAAACCTGTATTGCACCCGATTATGTTTTAATTGAAAGCGGACTGGAACAAACATTTACAGCGCTTTATAAGGCCGCTATAGAGAAGATGTTCTTTAAGGATGGAGCAATTAATGAGGCGGCATATGGTAAAATTATTAATAAAAAGCATTTTTTACGGCTGATGGATCTGTTAAAAGAGGCGGTTACAGAAGGAGCAAAGCTGGTTTGGGGTGGTGGTGCAGATGAAGCAAAACAAACCATTTATCCGGCAGTTTTAACGCAGGTAGAGGCAAAGCACCGCATCATGCAGGAGGAAATTTTTGGCCCCGTTTTACCGGTTGTAAGTTACACAGATTTGCAGGAGGCCATTGATTTTATAAATGCGAAAGAAAAGCCCCTGGCACTTTATATTTTTAGCCGGGATGAAAAAAACAGGAAAAAGATATTGGCCGAAACAACTTCGGGTGGTACTTGTGTAAATGATGTGCTGATCCACATCAGCAATCCAAAACTCCCTTTTGGCGGGGTTAACGGAAGCGGAACCGGCAGTGCTCATGGCTTCTTTGGATTTAAAAGCTTTTCGCACGAGCGGGCCGTTGTTTTCCAATCTGCTTTCGGGCTTACAAAACTTATTTATCCGCCATATGCGGCCAAAGAGGGTTTACTCAAATGGCTTAAGAAACTGATGTGAAAATTTCGACCGGAAAAAGCTTCCGGCCGAAAAGAACTAAAAATAATCCGATTTAAAGAATGAAGAGCATGGCGGCACTCATGGCAATCATTAAGGCATCTTCTACAATGGTTACCGTGCTCATGGGCAGGTTAAAAACAGCGCCCAAACAGGCACATTGAATTTTCTTTTTATTAATTACGCTTTCGAGCACCCCCAGAATACTAACCGTCATTACAACTAAGGTGATCCAGTTTATGGCAACAGGCGCGATGTTCAGAACAAAAGATAAACCAAGTCCCAGCTCTATAAAGGCATATATATAACCCCAGGCGCTGAATTTTTTGGCCACCAGATCGTACATGGCGTAACTTTCTGCAAAAGCTTTTAAATTGAGCATTTTAAAGAAAGAAAAAGTAAGGAAAAAACCAGCCATGAAAATGCGCATAAACTGCATTACATCCAAGCTGTTGTTTTGCCAGGAAACAACGGCAGAGATCAGCAGGATATATGAAAAGATGAGTACAATGGGTTTGTACGTTTCGATCCAGGAACGGGTTTGTTCAGTTGCTGCGTATTGTGCCTGCGCTGTAATCTGGTATTTGCTGTTTTCGCCGCCCAGGGCCTCTTGTAAGGTTTGAAGGGATAGGTGCTGATCCATGCTGATGGTTGCCGTTCCGGTATCTTTGGAAACCTCTACAGCGGTTACTTCGGGCAGAACAAGCAGGTTGCTTTTTACTTTATTTTCGCAACCGCCACAGGTCATGCCGCTGAGTTGATAGGTATGTGTCATGATTTAAATTTTAGACAAAAATACCACATCGGCCGAAACAGCCTGTTATACAATAACCATAAAGTTTTATAGAATTATATTTCCAAAAGCTCTTTATAAACCAATGGAAACGGAGGTCATGGTTAAAGAACCCCCAACCGCCTGATCGTTAAAGAACGATAAATTTTCCTGTTGATTTTTCAGGCCGAGCGTATATAAAAGGGGCAGGTAATGTTCGGGGGTTGGGATGGCCAGTGTAGCGGCCGTTCCCAATGCACGGTAGTTGATTAATGCCTCGTGCTCGCCGTTTGCAATCAGGTTTTTAAACGTATCGTTCATTTCAACTGCCCAGTCGTAACCACCTCCATTAATCATTTCCCAGCTCAGCATGCGTAAATTGTGGACCATGTTACCACTGCCAATTACCAGCACACCTTTTTTGCGGAGGGCATAAATTTCTTTGGCAAGCTCATAATGTTCTTTAGGCGACTTGGTGTAATCAATACTTAGTTGCAGAACCGGGATACTGGCTTCCGGATACATATGCCTCACCACGGTCCAGGTGCCATGGTCCAGACCCCAGTCGTGGTCCAGTCCAACAGCCGCCGAATGTATCAGGCCGGCTGTTTCTGCAGCCAGCTCCGGATTGCCCGGTGCCGGATATTGTACGTCAAAAAGCGCCTGCGGAAAACCTCCGAAATCGTGTATCGTTTTTGGAAAATCCATGGCCGTAACGAACGTGCCACGTGTATACCAGTGAGCAGAAACAACTAATACCGCCGTGGGTACCGGAATATTCGCAGCCATTGTACGCCAGCCGTTGCTAAAGGTATTGTGCTCAATTCCGTTCATGGGCGAGCCATGACCAATAAACAGCACGGGCATTAAATCTGTATGCAGAAGGGAGTGTATATAATTTCGAAACGCTTGTTGTGTAGACATGGTCTTTTTAATATGGACAGGCTGTGGTAACAAAGGTTATTCTTTGGCCTGTATAAATTCGAGGTTAAGTTTAATGGCAACCTCGTTTGCTACTGCGGTACCTGTAGGATCGTATTTGATGTTGTAATCCATCCGGTTAATGTTTAAGGTTGCGCCAAAACCAGTTCTTGTATTTCCCTGCTGGTCTTTAGCCGTGCCGCCATAGATCACATTAAAACTTACATCTTTGGTTACATCGCGGATGGTTAATTTACCTGTAAGCACATAAATATTACCCGTAAGCTTTTTGAAAGAGGTACTTTCAAATTTCATGGAAGGAAACTTATCCGCATTAAAAAAATCGTCGGTTTTCAGGTGGTTGTCTCTCATTTCAACACCGGTCGTTATGCTTTTTACATCTACGTTGAAATTGATCTTTGCATCGGTCAAATCACTTTTTGATGTGGAGAAAGAACCATCAAATTTTTTAAAGGCACCATCTACAAAAGAAATACCCAGGTGTTTTACAGAAAAGTTAACAAACGAGTGCATGGGATCTACTTTCCAGCTGGTTTGTGCAAAAGAAGCCAGGCTTATGCCGGATGCGATCAGAAAAAGGAATAATTTTTTCATCTGTACTTAATTTATTTGAATAAAGTGGTTAAATACGTGTTGGTTGATTATGCCGGGCTTATGCATGGCCATCGATGGGTAACTGTAAACGTATGCTTTAATCAAAAACAGGTATTCTCTGCTGTAACGATGCAAAAGTAAGACCTTGCATTTTACACGTTCTTGATCTAAGATAAGAAAACAGCCGCCGGTCGATTCAAGAAACAAATGAAAAGTACTTTGGTTTTAAATCTCGTCTAAAGTTTTCCTGGCTACTTTTTGAGCATTTTTATATTCCGAAGGCGTGTAGCCCGTTACTTTTTTAAACTGCGCAGAAAGGTGGGCTACGCTGCTATAATTGAGCTGATAGGCAATTTCACTTAGGGTATACTGTCCGTAGGTAAGCATTTCCTTTACTTTCTCCACTTTCT
>JASLGV010000473.1 GCA_030149995.1 Pedobacter sp. | reverse complement strand
ATTGTACCATCATGTTCATATGACTGGCCGTTGTAAAATCGGTTTTATACGCCGTGTTTTCCTGTAATTCGGGTTCGGGCAGAAAGATATACGCGGGTTGTTCGGTTTCGAAAAAATGATTTACAGCAGCGAGGTTAAAAATATCTGTTAGGCTGTTTGCTGCCGACAATACATTTGAATACCGGTTGCTGAGCTGCCGGAAAATAATGTTTCCAACAGCACTTGAATGGTTAACTACATAAAATTTATCTTTCAGTTTATCCTTAAGATTTTCCATGTTCTTTAACTTCTGGTGTTTTGGAGGCATTGATAAAGTCTTTGATCGTTTGTTCGTCTGATAAAGGCCAGATCAGCAGTGTGTAGTTGTTATCGACCACTACATAATCTTTTAAACCGTTTATAAGTACCTTTTTTCCGGGCGATATGTGGATGAGGGAATTGCTGGTTTTATGCAGTACAATATTTTCCGTGCTGTTGGTAAATACATTTCCGAGTACATCGGGCTGCGATTCGGCCATTACCGAGGACCAGCAGCCCAGATCAGACCATCCGAAATCTACGGGCAGCACCATTACATTATCGGCATGTTCCAATACGGCATAATCAATGGATATATTGGGTGCCTGGGCATAATGGCTTTCCAGGAAAAACGATTCTTCCGGCGTATTGTAGCAGGCGTGTCCCTGCTGAAACAGGTTGTGTATCTCCGGAGCATGCAGGTAAACAGCCTCTATAAGGGCATTAACCTGCCAGATAAAAATGCCACTGTTCCAAAGATAATTTCCGCTTTCTACAAAAGAAATAGCTTTAAAAAGATCTGGTTTTTCCGTAAACTTTTCCACCGGATAAAAATCGTTTATATTGGTGGTACCTTGCTCTATGTATCCATAACCGGTATGTGGCTGATTGGGCTTAATACCCATGGTAATCAACACACGGTTTTGACCGGCAAAATCGAGTGCTTTTTCAATATCTGACTGAAAAACTTCTTCATCGCGTATTAAATGATCTGATGGTGCTATAACCACACTGGCATCAGGATCAATGGCTGCAATTTTATGGCATGCATAGGTAATGCAGGGGGCCGTATTGCGCATTTCCGGCTCCGCAATAATCTGCTCAGCTTCGATGTTCAGCTGGATCTGAACCAGTTTTATGTACCGCTTGTTGGTGAGGATGAAAATGTGATCGGCTGGAACAATACGGGTAAAGCGTTCGTAAGTTTCTTGTAAAAGGCTTTTTCCGCGCCCCAATATATCGTTAAACTGCTTAGGGTGGCTTTCTGTACTGAGCGGCCAAAAGCGGCTGCCTATTCCGCCAGCCATGATAATTACATAATGTTGTTTGTTCATCTGATTTGATTCGGGTAAAGGTGGTTCTTTATTGAACCTGCTTAAACAATAGGGGTATTTTGATTTTTAAGGGTGCTTTTTCTTTTTAAGTAGAGACCAGCTGCGTTTCTTTTGCGTTTCCTGCTGGTAATAGCCGTAACCATAACCGTATCCATACCCATAGCCGTAACCTCTTTCTGCTTTGATGTCGTTTACAACGAGGGCCAGTGGACCAATTTTCTTTTGGAGCCATAAGTCCTGTGCGATAGACAGTTGCTTTTTATAGGTAAAGTTTTGCCTGATCAGGTATAAACACTGGTCGGCATATACGGAAAGGAGTTGGGCATCGGTTACCAGTCCGATTGGTGGTGCATCAATAATCAGGTAATCGTATGTTTCGTTCAGCTGTTCAAATAGTTGTGCTGTTTTTGGATTCAGAATTAATTCGGCCGGATTGGGTGGAAGTGGTCCTGATGGCAACAGAAATAAATTGTCGTTTATGCTGGTCGGTACAATGATGTCTGCCGGCGAGATGTTGGAAGAAGCAATGTACGTGCTGAAACCTTTGTTTTGCAAAATATTAAGCTTTTTAGATAAACTTGGTTTGCGCAGATCCAGCTCCATAAGCAGTACTTTTTTATCGAGCAGGGCAAGTGTTATGGCCAGGTTCAGTGCAATAAAAGACTTTCCTTCGCCACTCATGCTGGAGGTAAACAAAATGCGTTTCCCGTTATTGGCTACAAAATCGAGATTGGTTCTCAGGGCTCTGAACTGTTCGGCAATCGGGCTTCTTGAATGCTTGTTTATTACAATATTCTCGTTATTGGTGTTGTGGCTGATTTCTGCTATGATCGGAGCAGTGGTACGCAGCTTAATATCTTCTTTGGTCTCTACTTTGATATTGAGCAGGTTGCGGAGGTAAATGGCAACAATGGGCAGACCAATTCCGGCTAAAATACCCAATACATAGGCTACACTTTTTTTGGGGCTTACCGGTTTAATCTCTGCCTTTGCACTGTCTATCAGTTTCGAATTGGATACGTTTGAGGTACGGCCAATGGCGGTTTCTTCCCATTTCTGTTGTAGAAAAATGTATTGTTCCTGTTTAATTTGCTGAAGCCTGGTTAAGTCGATAAACCCACGCTCAATATTGGGCATTTTCTGGATTTCTGCATCGAGCGACTTACCGGATAAGAGCTGCGATTTTTTGGTTAGTTCAAACTGTTTGATGGATGAGGCTACATTGTTTGCCATGTCTTTGCGCAAGCCGTTTATCTGGGCTTCCAAGTTGCTGATAACCGGGTGGTCTGATGTATGGGCCATCAGCAAACGCTCGCGTTCAAGTATAAGCGAATTGTATTTAGATGTAAGTGCGCTGAAGGTAACATCGTTCGGCGTAACGGCTGATGGTACCACGCGGATTTGCGACTGATCGTTCAGATATCTGGAAAGTTCTTTTAGAATTTCGATCTGATTTTCTACCTGGGCATTTTCTTTGGCCGAAATACTTGAATTTTCGAGCAGCAGTTTAGATTGCTGGCTGATATCTGACAGCTGGTTTTTTTGCTTGAAAGATTGTATTTTGTTTTCAATGGCCGAAAGTTCAAGCCCGACCAGGTTAATCCTGCCTGCAATAAAAGACAGGGTAGAATCGGCAACAATATTTTTATCAAGCAGGTTTAACTGTACATATTTGTTAATGAGCGTACCGAGAATAATCTCTCCTTTTTTCTTAACCGGGTATTCAAAGCTGAGGTCGATGGTGCTAACCAGTTTATTGGTTACACCCACATCCAGGCGCTGCATAAAATCGCTTGTTTTTTCGTCTATGGATTCAATCCTGATCAGGAAATGATCATTTTCCTCTAAGGTCTCGCCAGTTCTGTTGAAGGTTACTTTTCCTAAATCTTTGAGGGTAAATGTTTCTCCAAAACCTGCATCTTTTATCTCTTCGTTTTCTGTTTTGATGTAGAAACGTTCGGGATTTTTAAGGATCATTTCAATCTCGACAGGCAAAAAAATACTGTCGGCATTTTTCTCGAATGTTATCTGAACGGGATTTACCGAAGGCTCGTACTTTTTTATTTTGCCTTTATTTAAGATTACCACATTTGATTGGAGCGTTTGAACAACCTTTTTCATCAGGTCTCTTGTTTTAAGTATCTCCACTTCATTATCTACGCTGTTTTTCACGCCCATCAATCCGCTTAATTCACTCAGGGCACCTGCACCAGCCAGTCCGCCACCTTTTTTATCATCGTTAACAAGTAATTTTGCATTGATGAGGTAGCTGGGAGTCGAATATTTTAAATAAATGGCCGAAAGGGAAATGCCCACCATAAGGGATGCGAGGATCCAGTACCAGGATTTTAATAATTTAGATAAGAGA
>JASLGV010000471.1 GCA_030149995.1 Pedobacter sp. | reverse complement strand
ATCAACCATAAACGTATCATTAATAATACATTCTTATCCCTTAATGAATGAAAAGATGCCTGTTTTTAAATCAATCATTTCATGAGATTACAATTGGTATACTGATAAATCCTGGTACAGCTAAAAAGGAAGAAAATTGGAGAATAAGGCGAAGGAGACCTATGTTCAACTGTTGAAATGCGCTGTGTTTTTGAATTATTCTCCTGCCCTAATCTATCTTAGCGGCAGGAGAATTTATATATCTTTCAGTTGCCATTTAAAGCAACTGCTCTTTAATAATTATAATAAGGCGAGATCATGAGGTAAACAACCACACCTGTAATGGCTACATAAAGCCAAAGCGGAAACGTAATTTTTGCAATTTTTTTATGACGGTCAAAACGTTTTGCCAGGGCCCTTACATAGGTAATTAAAACCAATGGTATAATGGCAATAGACAACAGGATGTGTGTCAGTAAAATAAAGAAGTACACATATCTAAGGGTTCCATCGCCTCCGTATTTGGTTGAAGGGGTCGTCATGTGGTAAGCAATATACATCAGCAAAAACAATAAAGAGCAGCCGATAGCTACTTTCATTAAATTTTCGTGCAGGGTAAGTTTACCATTTTTTACAGCCCAAACAGCTACAACCAACAATACGGCCGTTATTCCGTTAATGGTAGCATAAATGGGTGGTAAAAAATAAAGGGGTGTTGCATTGGGTATTTTAACAAAAAACAAGATGGCTACAGCTACAGGTATTACCACTGAAAGCAGCACGATCCATTTACTGTATTGTTTTTCAATGGGACTGTTGTTCATACTATTAACTTTTTATGATTAAGAAAAACCGGGCGTTAATTCTGGGGTTAAATACTTTGCTTATCTTCCGTCGTGCAGGTTACGCAAATCTTCTGCAACCAGTACTTTTATTTCGTCGTCAAGTTTAGCAAGCGCATCCTCATTATTTGCTTCATAATATCCTCTTATGCGATGTTGATTATCGAGCAGTACGATCCGGTTTCCATAAATGAATTTGGTACTGGCATTTTCATCGTGCTTTACTACATCCAGCAGAAGGCCGTTTCTGATAAAAGGGTAAGTTTGTGCAGTATCGGCATTTAAAATATCCCAGCGGCCTGCAGTAGCCCCTTGCTGGGCTGCATACTCTTTAATCTTATCAGGTGTATCGGCCGGATCTACACTAATGCTCAAAAAACGGATCAATGGGTTTTTAACATAACCTGAAGCAATTTTTTTAACATTGGAACCAACATCTTTCAAATTGCTGTTGGTATAAAACAAATTAAGGATTACAATTTTACCCTCAAGGGCTTCCCAGTTAACCGCTTCGCCATTTTGGTTTTTAAAACTAAAATCAGGTACCATGTGGTAAATCGTATCCGGTATTTTTTTCCCTTTAACAGAGTGGAAAGTACCCGATAAACGTTTTTCTCCAAAAACAGGTAAGCTTTTATACCGGTTTTTAGCAAAGCGTGGCAATAAGTAGAAAAATAAAAATCCCGGTATGGCTAAGATGCCTACCAGGATTGTTATCTTTTTTAAAGAGAAAGACTTCATTAAAAATTCGGTGTAAGATGGAATAAATGTCCACCTTCAATTAACATCAGTACAATAAAGTATATAATGAAAATGAACGATACCGTTAGAGAAAGCTGCAAACCAAGTTTCTCATATTTAAGGTGCATAAAGTAAGCAACAATGTAGAATGCTTTTAATAAAGTTAAAGCGATGTAAACAAAGTTACCAACGTGATGCGACATATATCCTTGTGGTAAAACCCACAGTGCGATGATAAACTCAATAACGGTAATTAACAATAAAATACCGAAAACCTGCCAGATTTTTCTTTTAGAAAGTCCTGCATGTTCTTCATGCTCATGACCTTCTGTTGTATGTGTGTGATGTTCAGACATGATAATATTTTTAATAAATAAGTTAAACTAAATAGAAGAATGTAAATACGAAAACCCACACAAGGTCTACAAAGTGCCAGTATAAACCAACTTTCTCAACCATCAGGTAATGACCTCTTTTTTCAAAAGTACCATTAATCGTCATAATCAGAATGATGATGTTGATGATTACACCACTTAATACGTGGAAACCGTGGAAACCGGTAATGGTGAAGAAAAGGTTTGAGAACTGCTGAGCAGAAACCAGTGAAACATCTCCGTTAAATAAGTGATGTAATTTTTCAGTTGTAGGAATTTTACCCCATCCGAAACCTTCGTGGAAAAGGTGTGTCCATTCTAAGGCCTGACAACCTAAGAACATAAAACCACCGATAATGGTTGCAACCATCCATCCAATTACCTCTTTTTTAGAACGACGGTGTCCGGCTTCTACCGCTAAAACCATTGTTACAGAACTCATAATGAGGATAAAGGTCATGATACCCACAAAAACAAGTGGAGCACCACTATCCATTACACCCGGAATAGACTGAAATACCAGATCAGGATCTGGCCAGGTTAATTTAGAGAAACGCTGTGCGCCGTAGTAGATCAGTAATGAAGAAAATGTAAAAGCATCTGATAAAAGGAAAAACCACATCATGATTTTACCATATTCTACCGACCACGGTGAACGACCTCCGCTCCACGGTCCGGTTTTAACTTGATCTAATTGTGATACTGAATTCATCTGGAAATAGTATAATAGTTTGTTAACAAATTTAACGGTTCAAAAGTAAAAAAACATACAGATATATCCATAATATATCTATAAAATGCCAAAAAATAGATGCAATCTCCATTCGGTAGTTTATTTTAGCCGATGGAATATTTCTGTAACTACCTGCTAAAGCACTTGAAATAAGTGCTACTCCTGCAATAATATGGAGTAAGTGAAGTCCCGAAACAATGTAAATAAAAGAAATGGCGGCGTTGTTACCCACCAGGGTTGCACCGGTTCTCACCATGCTGCCCCAGGCATTGAATTGCATAAATCCAAAGCTAATGGCCAGGATAACCGTAATCCATAACATCGTTCTCTGCAATCCGAAATTAAGCTTTCTCCAGGCTCTTGAGGCCAATACAAGCGTAATGCTGCTGGCAATAATAACCAGACTGCTGTAAATAAACGCATCAGGCAGCACTAAACCGTGTCCTTTGCCTTTTGATGCAGCAAATACCAGATAATAACTGGTAAAGCCCCCAAACATGATGGTTGAGGAAACCACAAAGAGCCACACAATAAACTTTCGTGGTCTTGGGTCAAATATATCCTGTGAATTTTCCATTGTTAAAAGCATAATCTTTATTTTGCTATAAAGTCAAATAATAATACCAATTGTACGAGCGGTATGTAGAAAAAAGAACAGAACATTACTTTTTTAGCATCCGAAAGCTCCCTGTTCTTTAAAAGCTTAAAGGCAAGCCAGCTAAAAACACCACCTGCTATTAAGGATACACCTGCAATAAAATAACCACCAAAACCATAAAATGTTGGCAGTAAACTCACCGGAATTAGAATTAATGTAGAGATAAATGTAAGGAGTGCCGAAATTTTATCACGCTTTTTAGTAGGCAATAATCTAAAACCGGCCTTTTTATAATCATCATCCAATACCCAGGCGATGGCCCAGAAATGCGGAAACTGCCAAACAAACTGGATTAA
>JASLGV010000432.1 GCA_030149995.1 Pedobacter sp. | reverse complement strand
GCAATACTGTAATCCAGATCGGCCAGTACCTGCGTTAAAATTTTATCTGCTGTTACTTTTGGTTGTTTCTGGTTGCTTAAATCAAGCGGTTCCAATACCAGTGGAACATCGCCATAAATCATATACAACTGAAAGTAATAGAAAGCCCTGATAAAACGAACTTCGCCTTCGTAAGTGGTACGATTGGCCGGGCTGATGTCGGCTCCACTGTAAGCGGCCAGGTTCTTCAGAAAAAGATTAATCCGGTTAATACCGCTGTAGCTGTCGTTGTAGATGCTGGTTAAATACCCACCGGTGGTCGGATTTAAATTGCCCTGCAGAAAATCGTTGGCACTACCCGAATTAAACTGGTTGTAGCCGTTATCTGTAAAGCCATCTCTAAAAGCCATTCCATACGAGAACTCTTCTGCCTGCATAGACGCGTATACCGCTGCAAGGGCTTTGTCAAAATCACTTTTCGACTTATAGAAATTAGAAGCTGCAATCTGGTCAAAAGGATTCAGATCGAGCGTTTTTTTACAAGCGCCCAAAAGAAGCGATGTACATAATATAGTGGTTATAATACGATTTTTCATTGTGGTTGGTTAAAAAGTAACGTTTACACCAAAAGAATATATTTTATTTTGCGGGTACTGCACCAGGTCGCCACTGCCATAACGCTCAGGATCCAGGCCTTTGAAATTAGTAGACGTGAAAAGGTTATCGCCAGAGAAATAAAATCTCAACCGTTCAATATTGATGCTTTTGGTTAATTTCGAAGGAAGTGTATAGCCCAGCACTAAGTTTTTAAGTCTGAGATAAGAAGCATCCTGTAAGAAATAGCTGGATGCACGCGAGAACTTTTGTGGTGCACTCCAACCCCAGTAAATAGCAGGCATGGTGGTTGACGGATGTTCTGGAGTCCAGCGGTCTAACCAGTCTTTTGTTGGAGGCGAACCTTGTACAAATGGCGTAACACCCCAGCCGGCCACATACGATTTAACACCGTAAACGCCCTGGAAACGTGCAGAAAGATCGAAGCCTTTAAAATTAGCACTAAAATTAAATGAATAATTTAATTTAGGATATGCACCGCTGATCAGGGTTCTGTCGTTCGCATCAATTTTTCCATCGCCGTTTACATCACGGTATTTTAAATCACCAGGCGCTGTATTGTCGTTAAACTGTTTTGGAGAGTTGGCAATTTCTTGTGCCGACTGGAAAATGCCGATTACTTCCAGCATGTAGAAAGAGTTAATTGGCTGTCCGTTTACATTAGTGGTATAATCGTAAATATCCTGCTGGCCATATTTAACCAGTTTATTTTTATAGTGATCTACGTTAACACCAAAGTTATAGCTTAAACCTCTTAAGGCACCTTCCTGTACGGTATTGTTGTAGTTTAAACCAAGTTCAAAACCGGTGTTGTCTACAATACCATCGTTGATAACTGGTGCCCCCAGACCTACAACTGCAGTAACCTGCGATTTTCTTAAGATATCTGAAGTTCTCTTTTTATACCAATCTGCAGTAAAATTAAAGTTTTTGAAAATGGTTAAATCCAAACCGATATCTGTCATGGTAATGGTTTCCCACTTAATTAACGGGTTGTTCAGGTTTTGCTGTGCCACACCTGTTACCAACGAAGAATTATCGAACGAGTAGTTACCTGTTAAGTTCAGTAGCGCCTGGTAAGGATAGTTTTGTCCGTAACCATCAACCACAATGTTCTGGTTACCCAACTGACCCCACGAACCTCTTAACTTGAAATTATTAAGCCAGTTCAGGTTTAAGGCTTTGAAGAAAGGCTCTTCTGTTACACGCCATCCGGCAGAAAATGAAGGGAACACGCCCCATTTATTTGGGCCTGAGAATTTAGAACTTCCATCATATCTGAGGTTAGCTTCTAAGAGGTAACGGTTTTTGTAATCGTAATTTAAACGACCGAAATACGACATCAGTGCCCATTGGTTGGCTGTTCCGTTGGCTCTTTGAATGTCCTGTCCGCCGGCATTTAATTCGGTTAAACTTTCATCCGGGAAATTCTGACGATACCCTTGCAGGTAAGTGTATTTACTTTGCTCTACACTGTAACCTGCCTGTGCTTTTAAATTATGGCCGTTAAAATTATGGGCATAATTTAAATAACTGTATAAGTTGGTATAAACCGTTTGCTCATCCTGATCGGTCAAACCACGGCCCAAATCAAGGGTGGTTCCAAGTTGCCCGCTGCGGTAATAATACTCATCAATGGTTGATTTAAAATCTTTATACTTATCCATGTTGAAGTTTACAGCACCTTTGGTATACCACGAAAGGTCTTTTGTAAACTGAACTTCGAACCAGCCTTGTGCATTGGCTGCGTAATCGTTTATGTTGTGGGTAAATTTTTTATCCAATACAGCCACGGCATTTTTGTTGTTGTATTCAAAATCGTACGCTTTATAGCTGTAACGACCGCTACCATCAGGCAGGAAAGGTCCATAGGTAGGCGCCTGCGACATAGCCGACAGGAACAAATCTTTTGATCCGCCAGCTACCGATTCGGTGGTACCGGATTTAAGCAATACATTGGTGCCGAACTTGATAAAATCATTTACTTTAGAAGTAAGGTTGATACGGGCACTATATCTCTTATAGTTAAACCCTTTCATAATACCATTCTGATCTACATAACCCAAAGAAACATTATAGGTTGTTTTCTCATTACCACCGTTAAAGGTAAGGTTGTGGTTTTGTGTAGGTGCTGTTTTAAAGATATATCCCAGCCAATCGGTATTCGGATAGTTTACGCGATCTGTGCTGTTGCGGTATAAATCAATCTGATCTTGCGGGTAAAGACCGGCAAGTTTGGTTGGATCTTTCGGGTCGTTCAATCCTGAATTGATTCTGGCCTCATTATATAAAGTCATGTAATCGGCCGAATTGGTAATCAGATCGAACATTTTGGTCGGTTTGTAAATACCCACATTCCCATCGTACTGAATAGACATCTTGCCCGATTTACCTTGTCTGGTGGTTACCAATATAACCCCGTTACCAGCTCTTGATCCGTAAATAGAAGCAGATGCTGCATCTTTAAGAACCGATACATTTTCTATATCTGTTGGGTTGATGTCGCTGAAATTACCAGGTACCCCATCAATTAATACCAAGGGATCTGAACCGGCTCCACTAAACGTACCATTACCACGGATTCTGATCGATACGCCTTCGTTTCCAGGCTCACCAGAACCCTGATTGATCTGAACACCAGGCATGGTTCCCTGCAACATGGCTGCAGCACTTACCACCGGGCGTTTGGTTAACTCGTCGCCATCGATGGTTGATACGGATCCGGTTAAATTACCTCTTTTCTGTGTACCGTATCCCACTACCACTACATCATCCAGTTTAGAGCTTTGTTCTTTTAAAACAACATCAATACGGGTTTTACCAGCCACCGGGATTTCTTGCGAAACATAACCTACAAAGCTGAAAACCAATACGGCGTTGTTATCTTCTACCTCTATTTTATACGTACCGTTTGAGGAAGCCTGTACACCGCCTGTTCCGTTTTTTATACGTACCGTGGCTCCTGGTATAGGTAGACCTTTTTCATCCTTAATTTGTCCGGTAATGGTAATTTGTCTGGAAGGAACTTTGAAAGAAATCTTTTTCCTGTTAAAGCTCAACTTCTGTTCGGCGGGAACAGCAGCACTTACACCGGCTATTGAAATTAAACATAAAAAATACGATAATTTCAAAACCAGGAATGCTTTCGATTTAGAGCCGCGCATATTCCTCCCCCGGTTCACAATTGATTGTTTATACATTTTGATATTTGGTTAGATTGGTTGTTAGAAATACAACTGTTAAGTTTATGCTTAACTATTTTTCTATGAGTAGATAGAATTGTTTCAAATAATTTGGTTTAAAAAGTAGAAATAATCTTTGACAGTACCTGTTTATATAGGTTAAAACAGATGCATAGTTAACTTTGAATGGAGTTAGCCCGAGTGCAAGGTAAAATGGTTAACAACCGGCAGACCATACTTCTTGTAAAGGATAGTTAATTTTTTCATCGTTATATTTGGTTAAATGAACATATACATATAGATAAAACGTTTTAATTTCTGTTCTATACTATACTATACTATAAACAATGATAAGAAAGAAGTTTTATATATGCAAATATTTTTTGTTTGTATTGAGGGTGCAAACCAGGTTGGCATACAAACCTTCTGTACAAAAAAGTACCTGAAGGGCAGCACCATACAAGAAAATGCCATTTGTGTAAATTATTTGAAATACATTTTTTTTAACAATTAGCATCAAATAGTTATCGGTATTCAGCGATCCCTGATACATAGTTTATGCAAAAATGGCACATAAAAAAAGCAGGCAACTGTAATCAATCGCCTGCTGTTAAAATTCGGTTACTGCCCCTACCGGGTATAGCCGTGTGTTTCGGTTAATAATTGCCCGTTACGCCAATTTCAAGTCCGCGCAACTCTGCCAGTCCACGTAATCGCCCAATGGCCGAATAACCCGGATTGGTTTGTTTATTTAAATCATCCAGCATCTGATGACCGTGATCTGGCCTGAACGGAATGGCTTGTTCTCTTTTGGCATTTTCTTCCGTCAGTGCTTTCATAATTTCGTACATATTAACATCGCCACCTAAATGGTCTGCTTCGTAAAAACTGCCATCTTCATCTTTGGTTACATTACGAAGATGTGCAAAATATACGCGTTCTTTTACTGCATTGAAGATCTCGAGTGCATTGTTTTTTACACCTGCTCCAAGCGATCCGGTACAGAAACAAACCCCGTTAAAAGGTTTGTTTACCTCGTTAATGATAAAATTAAAATCTTCCAGTGTACTCGCAATTCTTGGTAACCCTAAAATCGGGTAAGGCGGATCATCAGGGTGAATGGTCATCCGGATACCTTCTTCTGTACACACATCGGCAATGGATGACAGGAAATACTTCAGGTTTTGTTTCAATCCATCGGTACCAATATTTTTATATTCGTGGATGCTGTTTCGAAGGGTTTCCAGTTCTATTTCTTTTTCATTTGGAATACCCATCAGCACATTGATTCTCAAATCGTCCAGTTCTTGCTGGTTCAGACCTTTAAATTTGCTTGCCGCACGTTCCAGAACAGAGGCTGGATAATCATTTTCTGCTGCTTCTCTTTTCAGGATATACAGGTCAAAAACGGCCAGGTCAATCCAGTTAAAATAGAGTGCCTTTGAACCGTCTGTCATTTCCAGATCAAGCTGTGTACGGGTCCAGTCTAATACCGGCATAAAATTATAGCATACGATCTTTATACCACATTTAGAAAGGTTACGTAACGAAGTTTTGTAGTTTTCTATATAAGTATCCACATCGGCACGGCGGGTTTTGATGGCTTCGTGTACCGGCACACTTTCCACTACAGACCAGGTAAGTCCGGCGGCTTCTATAATTTGTTTCCGTTCTAATATATCTTCAACCGGCCAAACTTCTCCATGTGGAATGTGGTGCAGGGCCGTTACAATACCTGTGGCTCCTGCCTGTTTTACATCTTGTAAGGAAACAGGATCGTTAGGGCCATACCAGCGCCAGGTTTGTTCTAATTTCTTTTTGCTCATTATTTAAATAATACTGTTTCTATTCAAAACAGGGGCCTCAGCCAATACGCAGCGCCCCTGTTTTAAGATATTTTTTTTAAATCTTAGTCTACTATTAAAGTGCTTATAGAGCGTGGCAAGCTGGTTGTTGTAGCCGCCTGACCTTTAATCCATAAACTGTATTTTAATTGTTCGTCTGATTCGTTCATTACCACAACAACCAGTTTTCCATCTGTATTTAAGAAAGCAGTTGTTTGCAATTTATCGCGGCTTGATGCTGAACCAACTCTTTTTGCTCCCGGACGGATGAATTTTGAAAAATGGCCCAAATAGTAATAAGCATTGGTGTAAATCAGTTTATCGTGTTGTGTATCGGCATGTACCGGTGCAAAACAATAGTTACCTACGTGGTTTGGTCCGCCTTTTTCATCCAACAGGATGTTCCAGTCTGTCCAGGCTGCTGTACCGCTGTTAAAATCGTTAATCATCGAGTAAC
>JASLGV010000378.1 GCA_030149995.1 Pedobacter sp. | reverse complement strand
ATAATCGATAACCAGCTTGTTAACTGATTCCTGCGAGAAAGATTCATCATCTGCTTTTCTGCCAACGTATACCTTCGGGATGCCTTCGGGTGCATAATTTAACAACGCTTCATTTACATTTGCATCATACAACACAACATTAGCTGTTTTCAATGCTTTTACGCCTTTAAGGCTAAACAAATCGGGATCACCCGGGCCGGCACCAATTAATGTTATTTTAGGTTCCAACAATGCCTTTTGTGTTTTGCTCAAAATCATAATGAAGAAATATGCGCTCCTTATTCGCTGGTTTATAATACAAATATATAAAGTCTATGGAAATAGTAGTAATTTATTTTAAAATATTTTTTTATTCCTTAAAACAGAAGCGAAAAAAGGTCATATCAGCCTTATGCAAGGCAGATATGACTATGTAAATTGTATTATTTACAGTCGGTTGGTTCAAATACAAATTTGCCCCGTTCGAAATTAATCGGTTTTCCTTTAACAAAATACGAGCGGCCCAGACTGGTTTCAATCTGCCCCACCCCCATAATCAGCTTACCGTCTTTTTTAAGGAAAACCAATGGATTAGTGTATACGCTTACCGTATCTTTCCCTGTTTTAAAGCTGTAATCAACATATAAGGTATCGCCTTTAAAGGCTCCGTCAATTACGCCTGTGTTTTTTGGATTTATCTGATAATTTACAACAAGCTTGCCTTTTACCTTACCAGAAGCCAGGGTTTCGACGGTTAGGTCTGCACTGTCTTTTTCATATACTGCTTTATAGCATTGCTGATGTGTCAGCGTATCTGCTGCTGCCTGATCTTCGGACTTTTCGTGTTTGCTCTGGCCGCAGCTAAAGAGAAGGCCTGTTGCAATAAGGGCTAAATAAGGAATTGTTTTTCTCATGTTGCAAAGTATAAATAAGTAATTATTAAATATATACAATTTATTTTGCAGGAAAAACAATCCGGCTAACGTTTGGTTTGAAAAAACAGTTTCAATACACAGCTTTTTTTTTGCCCGGAATTGCACCACGCCCCTTATTCAACCGCAGCCCTGAAGAGCAAGGCGCCCACGGTTAGATTGCTGCGTCCATCAATCAGAATGGCCGAGCCACTTAAACGGTTATCAGCATATAAATCAAAAGCCAGTGCCTCTGCTGTTTTAATAATTACCCGGCCAATATCGTTTAACTTAAAATCATCTGTATGATGTTTATCCAGCGTATTAATATCTATCTTGTGTAGAATTTCGTTGATTTTGCACCTGGTAAGCTTGCTGTTGTGCTGAATAAAATAGGTTAAGGAAGTATCTAAAGGTTTGGTGTCCAGCCAGCATAAATCTGCTTCAATGAGCTTAGAATCGTTTGGAAGGGCTGCTGTGTTTACGAGTGTATCGCCCCGGCTGATGTCTACATCATCTTTTAAATGCAAAATAACCGACTGACCGGCATGTGCAACGGGAAGCGACTGACCAAAAAATTCAATGCTTTCAATAACTGAGCGGGCACCGGAAGGCAGAACGGTTACCGAATCGTTCGCTTTAAAACTCCCGCTTACAATACGGCCGGCATATCCCCGGTAATCGGGCAACGCCGCTGTTTGTGGTCTTATAACCCATTGTACAGGCATACGGGCACGTTCGGAGCCATCTAATGAACCTGTATCAACATTTTCAAGTAATTCCAGCAAATGGGTTCCGGTATACCAGGGCATACGTGCCGAAGATTGTACAATGTTGTCGCCCTTTAACGCACTAACGGGGATATAAGTAACCTCCTGCAGGTTTAGCTGTTTGGCCAGCGATTTATATTTATCTGTAATCTTGCTGAAAACCGTTTCACTGTAATCAACCATATCCATTTTATTCAGACATACCACGACCTGTTTGATGCCCAACAAGGATACCAGGTAAGAATGCCTGATGGTTTGCTCTACCACGCCATTCCTTGCATCAATTAAAATGATGGCCAGATTGGCTGTAGAAGCGCCTGTTACCATATTTCTTGTGTATTGGATATGCCCGGGCGTATCGGCTATAATAAACTTTCTCTTTTCCGTCTGGAAATATTTGTAGGCTACATCTATGGTAATTCCCTGCTCTCTTTCTGCCCGCAGTCCATCGGTTAAAATGGCCAGGTCAATCGTTCCGTCGTCATTTTTACGGTTTGAATGTTGCAACGCCTCCAGCTGATCGGCCAGTATGGAATCGGTATCGTACAACAGTCGACCAATTAAGGTACTTTTGCCATCATCTACACTACCGGCAGTAAAAAATTTTAATATATTCATGCTGTTTATATTGTGATAAAAACCTCCGGTTTTAGCCGGATGTTTACTACCGGTGCTTTTAAAAATATCCGCCTTTTTTTCGATCTTCCATGGCCGCTTCCGATACTTTATCGTCCATACGGGCGCCACGCTCTGAAATTTTCGAAGCGCTTATTTCTCCGATAATATCATCGATCAGTACCGCATGTGATTCGACAGCTGCTGTACAAGACATGTCGCCAACCGTTCTGAAACGAACCTGTTTACGAATTACCTCGTCTGTTTCGTCCATATTCAAAAAGGGTGATGCAGCCATCAACTGGCCATTGCGTACAATACAATCCCGCTCGTGCGAAAAGTAAATACCTGGCAAGGCTATATTTTCCCGGCGGATGTAATTCCATACGTCCAGCTCCGTCCAGTTGCTGATGGGAAAAACACGTACATTTTCTCCTTTATGGTTTTTCCCGTTATAGGTATTCCAGAGCTCGGGCCGCTGCCGCTTTGGATCCCAGGAACCAAATTCGTCCCTAACGGAAAAGATACGTTCTTTTGCCCGGGCTTTTTCTTCATCCCGCCTTGCCCCTCCTATACAGGCATCAAACTCATATTTGGCAATGGTATCCAGTAAGGTTACTGTTTGCAAAGCATTTCTGCTTGCATTGCGGCCTGTTTGTTCTACAACCTTTCCCTGATCTATGGATTCCTGAACGGAACCCACAATGAGTTTTTCGCCTATCCGCGCAATCAGGTTATCCCGGTACTGGATGGTTTCTTCGAAATTATGGCCGGTATCAATGTGCACCAGTGGAAACGGAAATTTTCCTGGCCGGAAAGCTTTTTCTGCCAGCCGGACCAGCGTAATGGAATCTTTGCCACCCGAGAACAATAAAGCCGGCTTTTCAAATTGCCCGGCTACTTCCCGTAAAATGTGAATGGCTTCCGATTCGAGTTCGTCTAAATAATCAAAATTATATGTACTCATATTCTATTGTTGTCTTTTTATGGCTTCCCAGCTTAAAACCTGCCAGCTTGCCTTTAGGCATTCGGCAGGAAAATTATGCGTTTACATGTAATCCGCATTCTTTTTTTGACTGGTCTTCCCACCACCACCTGCCGGCTCTAAAATCTTCTCCCGGCTGTACGGCTCTCGTGCAAGGTGCACAACCTATACTCGGAAAGCCTTTATCGTGCAGGGTATTATAAACGATGTGATGCTTACGGATAAACTCCTTTACATCTTCCAGTGTCCAATCAAAAATGGGATGAAACTTTATCAGCTGGTTACCCGCGTCCCATTCCAGGTTCTGCATATCTTCCCGGTTATTACTTTGCGTTGCACGTATACCTGTTATCCATATTTCATTACCCGCCAGTGCACGTTTTAACGGTTCTATTTTTCGTATATAGCAGCATTCCTTACGGTTTTCTACAGATTGATAAAAACTGTTGGGCCCTTTTGCTTTTACCAGCTCTTCCAGCAACTCATGTTTTGGATAATAAGCAGCTATCTCCTTATTGTAAATTTCAAGGGTGCGATTCCATACGTAATAGGTTTCGGGAAACAGACGCCCGGTTTCAAGGGTAAATACTTTAATGGGCAGATTGTGGCTGAAAATAAGATGTGTAATGACCTGATCTTCCCAGCCAAAACTGGTTGAAAACACAACTTTTCCGGCAAATTGCGCTGCTAAAAGTTTTAATTGATCCACCACCTTCAAACCTGCCAATGCTTGTTTAACCGTTTCTATGTTCGCCATCTCTACCATAATTTCAAAATGAACAGGATTACACTTCGCAGGCTTACAATCATTACAATAATGCCAACAGCAACCATAATGGTTTTGGCTGATATTTTATTGGAAACTTTTGCCGCAATGGGCGATGCCAGCGCACTGCCAATAATAAGCCCGACAACCGCTTCCCAGTATTTTCCACCCAGCATGGTAAAAAAAGTTAAAGAGCTCAGGGTTGCAATAAAAAAACGACTGATTTTAACGGTTCCCAGCGAGAACAGCGGATGGCGCCCGCCGGCAATTAAGCTCGACAATACAATGGAACCCCAGCCTCCACCAAAAGCGGCATCAATAAACCCGCCTACAAAGCCCAATAAACCTATTTTTTTAATTTTTTTATGCCCTCTTTTCCGCTTAATGTTAAATGCTTTCATTAAGATAACAGCACCCAGTATTAAGGTATAGACTGCTACAATTGGCTTAACATAGGCGCTGTAATGCTCAAGAGACAATAAGATATACGCGCCCATTACCGCACCTATAATGGCAGGAATAATGAGCAGCTTAAACAATTTCCAGTTTACATTACCCATTTTATAATGCATCCATCC
>JASLGV010000365.1 GCA_030149995.1 Pedobacter sp. | reverse complement strand
GGCTTTAAGATCAACACGTTTACACACATTTTGGAAGGTTATAAAGTAGCCGATAAAATGAAAGCGCATGGCATTGCGGGTTCTACTTTTTCAGACTGGTGGGCATATAAAAATGAGGTAGCCGAAGCCATTCCTTATAATGGTAAAATTATGCACAATGTGGGGATTACCACTGCATTTAACTCTGACGATGCTGAAATGGCACGCCGCCTGAACCAGGAGGCCGGAAAAGCCGTATTATATGGAAATGTACCGGAAGAAGAAGCGTTTAAATTTGTAACCTTAAACCCGGCTAAAATGCTTCACATCGATGATAAAGTGGGCAGTTTAAAAGCGGGTAAAGATGCAGACGTTGTAATCTGGTCGGCCAACCCTTTATCTATTTATGCAAAAGTTGAAAGAACTTTCGTTGATGGTGTGGCTTACTGGGATATAGACCGCGATGCACAGGTAATCAAAACGCAACAGGCAGAAAAAGCACGTCTGATCCAGAAAATGCTGGAAAGCAAAAACAAAGGCGGACGTACTCAACGACCTACCGGCGAAGCTCCGCGTTTGTACAACTGCGAAACGTTAGAAAATTATTCAGCAGAATTAAACGAAAAAGAACATGCACATTAATTTCAAATCATATATTTTCAGCCTGGCCTTATCAGCTACCGGCCTCGCCTGCTTTGCTCAGGCCAATATTTCGCCTGCAAAAAAACAGGATAAAACCATTGCCATTACAGGTGCCACTGTTCACGTTGGTGACGGAACCGTGATCGAAAATGGAACCATCATATTTGGAAATGGCAAAATTATATCGGTTAAAGCCAACGGACAGGTACCACAAGACGGAGTGGTACGCATCGATGCAAGTGGTAAACACATTTATCCGGGTATCATCGCTGCCACCACCAATCTGGGGCTTACCGAAATTGAAGCTGTTAAAGCAACGCTCGATTTCAGGGAAATTGGCGATTATAACTCGCACATCCGTTCCATTGTTGCTTATAACACCGACTCAAAAGTACCGGCTACTTTAAGAAGCAATGGTATTTTAATGGCACAACCTACACCACAAGGAGGCGCCATATCCGGAAGTTCTTCTGTCGTGCAACTGGATGCCTGGAACTGGGAAGATGCGGCCATCAAAATAGACGATGCCATGCACATGACCTGGCCTGTTACCCCCAGGTTCAGAGGTGGTTTTGGCAGATCGCAGGTTTCTTCAGAGCAACTGGCAGAAAGAACACAGGCAGCCATTAATCAGCTGACTTCATTTTTTACGGAAGCCAGGGCCTATGCAGAACTGGGCAAACCAGAAGTAATCAACACACGCTTCGAAGCCATGAAAAATGTTTTTTCGGGCAAGGAAAAATTATTTATTGAAGCTGGCGGACAGAAAGACATCGTAGCCGCGGTAAACTTTGCCAAAAAATTTGGCATCACTCCGGTTATTACAGGCGCAGATGATGCTTACCTGCTGATCGACTTCCTGAAAGAAAACAACATTACTTTAATCGTAAAGCAGCCACATGCCTTACCTAATAACATTGATGATGATGTAAACATGCCTTATAAAAATGCGGCACGTTTGGTAAATGGCGGCTTGAATGTGGTATTAAGTATTGATGGTTACTGGCAGCAACGCAACCTGCCTTTTATGGCCGGTACCGCAGCAGCCTGGGGGCTTGATAAGGAAAAAGCACTTTCGACCATCACCTTAAATGCGGCGAAAGCCATGGGGGTTGATAAAACAACCGGCAGTATAGAAGCTGGTAAAGATGCAACTCTTTTCATTTCTGCAGGCGATGCCCTCGATATGAAAACCAACAAAGTAGAGCAGGCTTTTATACAAGGCAGAGACATCAATCTTGACAACCTGCACAAACAGCTTGATAAAAAGTTTAGTGATAAATATGCTTCTGAAAAGAAATAATCCGTTTTAAGCTTAAAACAAAAGGCCCGGAAAATTTCCGGGCCTTTTGTTTATAACAGGTATTGCAATGCCCGTACAGCTCAGGCGAAATCCCAATTTGATCCACTTACTGTATAAGTTTCTTTTCTGAACTACTTCTGTTTAGCAACTTATTAATAATTCTTATTCTGATGCGAAAGTCATAAAAAAGACCAGCAGATTCTTTATCCATTCCCTTTTTTTATGTTTGTACCTCTTAACAACAAAACAAACATGAATTTATTAATTAGCTACTTGAAAAAGCACAAATGGATTGTAGCCCTTGCTTTGCTCTTGGCTGCCATTAACATAGGCTTTTCACTTTTAGATCCTTATATAACCGGGCGTATTTTAGACCGTTACATCAACAAAAAGGCATCTATGAGTAGAAATGAATACTTATGGGGTGCATTGGGTCTAATCGGGCTGGCCATTGGTGCAGCCATGATTTCCAGAATTGCCAAAAACTTTCAGGATTATTTTACCAGCGTTATTGTTCAGAAAGTAGGTGCAAAAATGTATGCCGATGGTCTGCAACATTCACTAAAATTACCGTATCAGGTTTTTGAAGATCAGCGCAGCGGCGAAACACTGGGCATTTTACAAAAAGTACGTTTAGACTCCGAAAAATTTATTACCTCCTTTATCAGCATCTTATTTGTAAGTCTGATCGGTATGGTTTTCGTTATTGTTTATTCTGTTTCTGTAAGCTATAAGGTTACCTTGGTTTATTTTGCCGCCATTCCAATTATCAGTTTCGTAAGCTGGTTTTTAAGCCGTAAGATTAAAACCATTCAGCGGTCTATTGTTAGTGAAACAACGGCGCTGGCAGGTTCAACCACTGAGTCGTTGCGAAACATTGAACTGGTAAAAAGCCTGGGTCTGGCCGATCAGGAGATAGAACGGTTAAACAAAACAACGTACAAAATTCTGGGCCTGGAACTTAAAAAGGTAAAATATGTACGCAGCATGAGCTTTGTACAAGGTACCACTGTAAACCTGGTTCGCAGTACCATGGTATTGGTACTTTTACTGCTAATCTTTGACAACACCATTTCCCCGGGACAGTATTTCTCTTTCTTATTTTATTCATTTTTCCTGTTCGGTCCTTTACAGGAACTTGGCAATGTAATCTTATCCTGGCGGGAAGCAGAAATCTCTTTGGGTAATTTTAAAAAAATTCTGAGTACACCTGTTGACAAGAAACCTGCAAATCCGGTATCGATCAAAAAAATAACCGATCTGACATTTGACAATGTGGGCTTTAAACATCAGACCGCCAATAGAAATGCCATCGAAAACATCACGTTTAAAACCAACAACGGACAAACCATTGCATTTGTTGGCCCTTCAGGCTCCGGAAAAACCACGCTGGTTAAATTATTAGTAGGCTTATATCCACCTAAAGAAGGACAAATCCTGTACAACGGCACACCGGGCAACAACATCGATCTGGATGCTTTAAGAGAAAAAATCGGTTTCGTTACGCAAGATACGCAGTTGTTTTCGGGCACCATCCGCGAGAATTTATTGTTTGTAAATCCAACCGCCACAGATGAAGATTGCTACCGTGTTTTAAATCAGGCAGCCTGCCAAACCTTATTGGCCAGGGCTGATAAAGGTCTGGATTCTTTAATTGGCGAAGGAGGCGTGAAAGTTTCGGGTGGTGAAAAGCAACGTTTGTCTATTGCAAGGGCTTTACTTAGAAAACCCGATATCCTCGTGTTTGATGAAGCTACTTCTTCTTTAGATTCGATTACCGAAGAAGAGATAACCAAAACCATCCGCTCGGTTTCTAACCTGACCGACCACATCACTATTTTAATCGCTCACCGGTTATCGACCATTAAACATGCCGATAAAATTTTCGTATTAGAAAAAGGGCACATTATTGAACAAGGCAGACACGAAGAACTCGTTGCCCAAAACGGATTGTACCAGGCTATGTGGCGTCAGCAAATTGGCGAGCGAATTATTGAAGAATAATTAATATTTTTATAAATGCTCCTATCTGTAAATTTTAGCGAAAGCCAGGGCGTTCTATTGGTTCTGATACCAGCACTGTGCTGGCTTATTTTAATATTAGCAGCCCTGTACCATATATCCAGAAAAAGCAGGGCCTCAACCTTTGTAAAGGTCCTGTGGTTTATCATTATTCTGCTGGCACCGTTTTTAGGTTCCCTTATTTATTTAATGTGGGGGAAGAATAAAAACTTCTAACGTTTTCCCTCATTAATATCCTGTAAGCTTAACCTGGTTAAAGATTTTGTTTTTAACCAGGTAATGCCTGCAATGGCAATGGTCATGGTTCCGCCAAAAACAACCGCCGGCACTGTTTTCATCAGCCTTGCCGTTAACCCCGACTCAAACTCTCCTATTTCATTTGACGAACCAATAAACATACTGTTTACAGCCGAAACACGTCCGCGCATTTCATCCGGCGTAAGCAACTGCATAATGGTGGAGCGGATAATAACGCTTACACTATCAAAAGCTCCTTCTAAAAAGAGGAAAAATAAGGTTAGATAGAAGTTTTTAGATAAACCGTAGCAGATAATGCTCAGTCCAAAACCGGTAACTGCAATGAGCAGGTTTCTCCAGGGCTTATTCATGGGCGAAAAACGGGTCATCACCAGCATGGTTATAACAGCACCAGATGAAGCGGCCGCCCGCATTAAGCCAAGACCAAACGAACCCATGTGGAAGATATCTTTTGCGAATACCGGCAATAAAGCAACGGCCCCACCAAAAAACACCGAAAACAAATCCAGGCTCATGGCCCAAACCATCATTTTGGTTTTAAATACAAATTGAATTCCTTCTTTTAAGCTCTCGAAAATATCCTGCGTAGGGACGAAAGTTGGCGGATGTTTTTTAAAAGTATATATACAGACAAGTGCAATTCCTATAAAGAAAACAATTACAGAATAAGCTGCCGT
Source organism: Pedobacter sp. (assembly GCA_030149995.1). Classification (GTDB taxonomy): domain Bacteria; phylum Bacteroidota; class Bacteroidia; order Sphingobacteriales; family Sphingobacteriaceae; genus Pedobacter. The sequence goes on along the minus strand of JASLGV010000365.1, from coordinate 1,365 downwards.
AATGCCCCAGATTCCATTTACCATGCCACCAATAAGGGGTCCTAAAATAGTAGCCATTTGCCAGCTGCTGCTGTTCCAGGTACTGGAATTCGGATATAATTCTTTCGGTATAATCTGAGCCATTAAAGAAAAAGTTGCCGGCCCGAAAAATCCCCTGGCAATACCAATACCGAAAACCAGCACATACATAACAGGCACAATGATCTTTTCCGGTAAATGCAGATATGAAGAGGTAATCAGCAACATGGTAACGGAGCATAGAAATACCCACGAAAAAATTTTAAGCAGCAGGCCTCTCTTCTCACTTTTATCGGCTATATATCCACCGTAAAGGGCAATCAGAATGGCCGGGATTGCTTCGCATAAACCGACTAAACCCAGCATTAAAGTACTGTGGGTTAAATCATAAATATGAAAGCCAATTACAACAGCCTGCATCTGGTAAGCAAGGGTGAAGAAAAAACGCATGCCTAAAAAAGATCTGAATTCTTTAAAGCGTAAGGCTGCGTAAGGATCTGTTTTTGCCGCTAAGGGCCGGGAGTCTGAATCTGCCACTTAATAGAATTTTATTTGCAAAACTACGTTTTGAAAAACGATTATCTAAAAAAAATCAATTAATGACAAAAAGATTATGAGATCTTATCGAATGAGATTCCCCGCTCCTGCTTTTGAAGATAAAGTTTAATCAGCCTGTTTTCTGGTTTTTCTAATGCCGGGTCTTCTTCAAACAAAGAAATAACTGTACCACGGGCTTCCTGCAAAATTGCCTGGTCCGTAGCCAGATCGGCCAGTTTTAAATCCAGCACACCACTTTGTTGAGTACCTGTAATATCTCCGGGGCCCCTTAGTTGCAAATCGATCTCAGAAATTTCAAATCCATTGTTGGTCCTTACCATGGTTTCGAGCCTGATCTTTCCTTCTTTGCTTAGCCTATCTCCACTCATCAGGATGCAAAAGGATTGTTCAGCTCCACGGCCTACACGACCACGCAACTGGTGCAACTGAGAAAGTCCAAACCGTTCTGAATTTTCGATCACCATTACCGAGGCATTGGGTACATTTACCCCAACTTCAATTACCGTGGTTGCTACCATAATGTGACTTTTCCCTTCTATAAATTGCTGCATCTCAAACTGCTTGTCGGCATTTGGCATCTGTCCGTGTACAATGCTGATTTGATAGTCTGGCCTTGGAAACTGGTAACTTAATTGTTCTATACCAGCTTCGAGGTGTAAAAGATCCAGTTTTTCACTTTCTTTTATTAAGGGATAAACAATATATACCTGCCGCCCTTTGGCGATTTCCTGTTTCATAAAACCGAACATCCGCAAGCGCTGACCTTCATAAAGATGCAGGGTTTCTATC
>JASLGV010000330.1 GCA_030149995.1 Pedobacter sp. | reverse complement strand
CTTCAAAAATACCACTCAGGCTATGCAGACTAATATCATCGAAATTAATTTCCTGCTTCAGTACAGTGTCTTTTTCCTTGTAATTTTTATACTTAAAAGCCATCTGGTTCAGGATAATGCGGCCAAAAGTAAGGTTAAAGGGTTCAGACTTTTTTTTCTTTACTTTCGGGTTACCAGAATCGAAATAATCAATAATAAAATCAAGATTGGAACTGTTATCTTTATAATCTTTTAAAAAGAAACGACCATCGTTGATTTGAACCGTATTAACATCAATTATTTTTTTGTTGATCGAGAAACGGTTTATGTCAACCATCAAAGCAGGAGTACGCAGCAATGTGTCCTTCTGCAGGTCAAGTACCAGCAAGTCTTTTAGTACAATAGACTTAAAAGGTTTGATGTACAGGCTTTTAATTGATACGGTTGTTTTGAGCTCTTTTGAAAGATAAGCAGCAGCTTTTTGCGCAAAGTAAGTTTGTACAGACCTGAACTGTAGCGAGAAAATAAGCAGTGCAAGCAGCAAAATTATTGATGCAATTGTCCAGAGGAGTATTTTAAATAGTTTTTTAATAATTTTGCAGCTTAAATATTAATAATTTGTCTGTTATACTTGCTATCGAATCTTCTTGCGATGATACTTCTGTCGCTATCTGTAACAACGGCAAAATTACGGCCAATGTTATTGCAAACCAAACAATTCATCAAAATTATGGTGGTGTAATTCCCGAATTAGCTTCGAGGGTACATCAGCAGAATATTGTACCTGCTTTACAGCAGGCTTTGAAGGATGCAGCGGTTACAAAACAGGACATTCAGGCGGTTGCTTTTACCCGCGGACCAGGTTTACTGGGATCCCTCCTGGTGGGGGTTTCTTTCGCCAAATCCTTTGCACTGGCGTTAAATATACCGTTAATTTCTGTAAACCACATGCATGCACATGTGCTGGCACATTTTATCGACGATCCCAAACCGAATTTTCCCTTTTTATGTCTCACCGTTTCTGGTGGTCATACTCAGATTGTACTCGTAAGAGATTATGATGATATGGAAATTGTGGGCGAAACGCTGGACGACGCAGCGGGAGAAGCTTTTGATAAAACTGCTAAATTATTGCAGTTGCCTTATCCCGGGGGGCCTTTAATCGATAAATACGCCCAGCTTGGAAATCCATTGGCTTATAAGTTTGCAGAACCTCAGATATCCGAGCTGAATTTCAGTTTCAGTGGTTTTAAAACATCCATCCTGTATTTTATAAAAAAGCAGGAGCAGCAAAATCCTAATTTTATTGCCGAAAATTTAAATGATATTTGTGCATCCGTTCAACACAGCATTATTGAGATTCTGATGAACAAATTGAAGAAAGCAGCCAGACAGTATAACATTAGTGAAGTAGCCATTGCAGGCGGCGTATCAGCAAATTCGGGTTTACGCAATCGCTTACAGCAATTGGCAGGCGAACTCGGCTGGAAGGTTTACATTCCTGCTTTTCAGTACTGTACGGATAATGCGGGTATGATTGCCATTGCCGGGTATCACAAGTACTTAAAAGGCGATTTTGTTGGACAAGATGTATCGCCCATGGCAAGAATGGCGTTTTAGAATAGAAAACTTAACAGACAGAAACACCGGCCGGCTTTGAATTGCACAACCAGTAACCGGGATTTATTTTTTTATATAATTGTTATTATGACAGGAGCATCGTTGATATTTTGGATTGTTTGTGCAATCCCTTTAATTGGTTTATTATACTGGTTAATCAGAAAAGATAAGGACAAGCTTAAAGGAAGCTGGGGTGTATTTATCCTGGGCGCTTTATTAATTGCCGCCATTTTGGTTATTGTATATGTAACCAAAGATTTTAATGCCATGTTTACACAGGATGCAAACGGCTAAACGGGTCGATCATAACATACTTCCAAATGGATCGCTTTTTTAATGAGCGGTTAATTGTAGGGTTTTACGCAAATATAAAAGCCCTGCTGATGTTTTCAACAGGGCTTTATTTTATAGAAAAGATATTATTTTTCTTCCAGCTTATCGCCGGTTACTTCTGTTTTAATTTTAGCTTCAAGTTCTTCAGCAAGTTCCGGGTTGTCCATTAAAAGTTGTTTAACGGCATCTCTTCCCTGGCCCAGTTTGGTATCTCCGTAAGAGAACCACGAACCTGCTTTCTTGATGATACCAAAATCAACACCCAGGTCGATGATTTCACCATTTTTAGAAATACCTTCTCCAAACATAACGTCGAATTCAGCTACGCGGAATGGAGGTGCCACTTTATTCTTAACAATTTTAACTTTTACGCGATTACCGGAAACCTCATCAGAGTCTTTAATCTGCGAAGTACGGCGAATGTCTAAACGAACCGAAGCATAAAACTTGAGGGCGTTACCACCCGTAGTGGTTTCAGGATTTCCAAACATTACACCAATCTTATCACGAAGCTGGTTGATGAAGATACAGCAACATCCGGTTTTAGAAATGGTACCGGTTAATTTACGTAAAGCCTGGCTCATTAAACGGGCATGAAGACCCATTTTACTGTCGCCCATTTCGCCTTCAATTTCACTTTTCGGAACCAAGGCAGCAACCGAGTCAATTACAATTACATCAATTGCACCCGAGCGGATTAAGTTATCGGCAATTTCAAGTGCCTGCTCGCCATTGTCTGGTTGCGAGATCAGCAGGTTATCAGTATCTACACCTAATTTCTTAGCATAAAACTGGTCAAAGGCATGTTCCGCATCAATAAAAGCCGCTATGCCACCTTTTTTCTGTGCTTCAGCAATGATGTGCGTAGCCAGGGTCGTTTTACCAGAAGACTCCGGACCATAAATTTCAATGATACGACCTTTAGGAATACCGCCAATACCTAAGGCAATATCCAGGCTGATGGAACCGGTAGAAATGTATTCAATCGGTTCAACGACGGTATCGCCTAATTTCATGATGGTACCTTTACCGTAAGATTTCTCTAATTTATCTAAGGTTAGCTGTAGGGCTTTTAATTTATCTGTGTTTGCGCTCATGTCTTGTTTTATCTGCTTGCGTAAATATAATATAAATCGGCAAAAATATTTTTCTTACTTACTGGTTTGCTAAAATATTTAGCAAAGTTAATTGTTTTTAAGCTAATGTCAATAGTAATTTTAAAATAATTATGTTTGGATGGGTTTCTTTCCTGCTTTTAGTTTTTCAAAATAGCGGCACATATACGTAATTTCACAAACATCACATTTTGGGCTTCTGGCCAGGCAAACATAACGCCCGTGCAAAATAAGCCAGTGGTGCGCAATGTGTATGTCTTGCTGTGGCAGGTTTTTAACAAGATCTTTTTCCACTGCCAGGGGTGTTTTTCCGGTGGTAAGGCCCAGTCGGCGTGCTACCCGGAACACATGCGTATCAACTGCCATGGCCGGTGCATTGTATATAACCGAAGCAATAACATTGGCTGTTTTACGCCCCACGCCCGGCATTTTCTGCAAGTCATTTACATCAGCAGGAACTTCATCATTAAAATCGTTCAGCAGCATTTGAGCCATGCCCACCAAATGTTTGGCTTTGTTATTCGGGTAGCTGATGCTCCTGATGTAATCAAATACAATATCTGGTGTAACCGCTGCCAGTGCTTTTGCATTTGGGAAACGCTGAAAAAGGGCAGGTGTTACCATATTTACCCTTTTATCCGTACACTGCGCAGAAAGAATAACCGCCACCAGCAGCTGATAGGGATTGTTGTAATGCAGTTCTGTTTCGGCATCTGGTTGTTTTGCCGAAAAGTGTTCGACAAAAAGTTTATACCGTTCTTTTTTTAACATGTACAAATATAGGTAGCAAAATGAAATATTCTCTTACACGCAAAGCTTTTGCCCTGCGTAAACACAAAAAGAAATTAATGTAAAATGGTGGCCTTTACTTTTTCTACAGGCGGTGCCCCCCGTTGCATTCTGATAAACCAGTAAGCAAATAGTGCACCTATAAAAGCCATAAGTGCGCCAACAAAAGCCGGAGCCGTATAACCGAAGCCATATACCAGCGGCAGGCCTCCAAAAAAGGCACCCAGTGCGTTACCAATGTTAAAACTGGCCTGGCTTACAGAAGCGGCCAGCATTTCGGCATCCTTGGCTGTGGTAATCATCAGCATTTGGATTGGCGAAACAAGTGCAAAAGAAACAGCACCTGTTACAAAAGTCATCAACAAGGATAAGACCGGGTTAAACGAAACGTAATGTACCACAATCAGTGTAATGGCCATAACCACCAGCAAACTGGCAGAAGCTTTCGACGCAGAGAAGCGATCGGCAAGTTTACCCCCGATAAAATTACCTGTTAACATGCCCAGTCCCGCCAGCATTAAAATATATGTTACGTTATTGGCTTCAAAACCTGTTACGTCGGTCATTAAAGGGGCAATATAGCTGTACCAGCTGAAGAGTCCGCCGGTACCGATCGAGATCATCAAAATGATGATCCATGACTGACCTTTTTTGAAAAAACTTAATTCCGATTTTAAATCGTGATTTTCAGCTGCCGGTAAAGCCGGAAGCCAGTATTTTAAACTTAAAAGCGTAATAATCCCCACCAGTACCACCACACCGAAAGAAAACCGCCAGGAGAAATGGTGACCAATATAAGTACCCAGCGGTACTCCAAGTAAATTGGCAATGGTTAAACCGGCAAACATCAGGGAAACCGCCTGAGCCGCGCGACCTTTATCGGCAATGCGACTGGCCACCACAGAGCCTACACCAAAAAATGCACCATGCGGAAGACCTGAAAGCAGCCTCGCAATAAATAAGGTATTAAAGCCTGGTGCAAAGGCAGAGAAAGCGTTAAATACGGTAAACATAATCATTAAACCCAGCAATATTTTTTTTGGCGGATATTTACCGGCAATAATGGCAAGCAGGGGGGCACCGATTACAACGCCCAGGGCATAAGCCGAAATTAAATGACCTGCTTTCGGAATATCAACCGATAAATCTTTTGCAATATCAGGCAACAAGCCCATCATCACAAATTCTGTTATTCCAATACCCAGGCCCCCGAGCGTAAGGGGTAATAACTTTTTATTCATTGCTTTGTTAGTGTTAAATTTACACTATGCAAAGGTAGGCCTTTTTGATGCAGAGATTTGTAATAGAAACAACATTTTGAAACAGTGCGTTCACATTTTTGGATATAAAAAAAGGATGCAGCGTTTTACGTTACATCCTAACTCGTTAATAAATTGCGGCTTAGAAAGACAGCCTGTAATGCTAAAGTCTGCTGTAGGCTAAAATGTTTTCAATGGTTTCCTCAGACGGTTCTCTCAACAGATCATTTAACTTATCCTTGATCTGATCATAGAATAAGTCTGTCTCATGGTCTGATGCTTCAGTACCCGTGCCTAATTGGGCAGACGATGCGTTTACATTTTGTTGTGGTGTAGAGGTTTTTGTCATAAGCAATGAAATCGTTAATTGTTTATATGAATTAAACGACTGCTGTGCTGCTTTATTTCAACCGCTACAAAATATATCGTAACATTTGTGTTACGATTTGTAAATCATCTCCTTTGTTTTAAGCATTTTCCGAAGGTTGCTCAATGCGTAACGCATGCGGCCAAGGGCTGTATTGATGCTTACATCTGTCAGATCGGCAATTTCTTTAAAGCTCAGATCGGCATAATGACGCATCAGCAAAACCTCTTTTTGCTCATCAGGCAATAAATGGATCATAGCTTTAAGATCTTTATGCGTTTGATCGCGCAGCATTTTTTCTTCTGCACTTTCATCATAAAAGTGTAGCATATTGAAGACATCTGTACCATCAGAGCTGGTAATAATAGGTGTCCGTTTTTCTTTTCTGAAATAATCTATTACCAGGTTATGAGCAATACGCATTACCCAAGGCAAAAATTTACCTTCTTCATTGTACCTTCCGGAGCGCAAAGTATTGATTACCTTTATAAAGGCG
>JASLGV010000309.1 GCA_030149995.1 Pedobacter sp. | reverse complement strand
CATGCCGGTTACTTTTTTATCTCGACCGAAGTAGGAGCAAACGTTTGCGGAGATGCACTGAACGAAATTTACAAGGAAATCGACCTCCTCAAAAACGAAAGCATCGGAGAAGAAGAGCTTTCGCTGGTTAGAAATTACATGCTGGGTTCTATGCTTGGAAGCCTTGAAAATGTTTTCTCACATGCCGATAAGTTTAAAAATATTTATTTCTCCGGCCTGGGATATGACTATTACGATCATTATATCCACACTGTAAAAAATATTTCGGCCAACACCTTGCAACAGCTTGCCCAGAAATATCTTGGCAACGACTTTACAGAAGTCGTGGTAGGTAAGAAGTAAAAATCCGGTTTAATACATCTGCTAAAAACTGGTGCTGATTTTTAAATACCGGCCGGAATTTATACCATAAATATTCCGGCCGGTATCTATAAAAGTAATCCTTCAGAATCTCATTTCCACCATCACTTTGCCCTCAGCCAAACGTTAAAAAGAAAGAAAGAATAAAAACTTTTTTTTAATTGATCTAATATTTCTTATCTTTGCCTGGCAAATAATAAATCCTAATTTATTTGCTATGCAACTCGATCCCCAAAAATTTATTGCTACAGGTTTAACATATGATGACGTACTTTTAGTACCCGCATATTCTGAAATTTTACCCCGCGAAGTAAATACAGCGTCATTTTTGACCAAAAAAATAAAACTAAATGTTCCCCTGGTTTCGGCCGCTATGGATACCGTAACAGAAGCTGAACTGGCCATTGCCATTGCGCAAAATGGTGGTTTAGGCATGTTACATAAAAATATGACCATTGAAAGACAAGCGAATGAAGTAAGAAAAGTTAAGCGCTCTGAAAGTGGCTTAATTCAAGACCCCGTTACCTTACTTGAAACTGCACAAGTTGCCGATGCTTTCAAAATTATGAAAGAAAATAAAATTGGTGGCATACCAGTGGTAAGCAGCGATAATAAGTTGGTTGGCATCATCACAAACCGCGACCTGCGCTTTCAGAAAGACATGAACAGGCCTATTGCAGAGGTGATGACGAAAGAAAATCTGATTACCGCTCCCGAAGGTACCACACTTGTTCAGGCAGAAGAAATTCTTCAGAACCATAAAATTGAAAAACTACCGGTCGTAAATGCCGAAGGATATTTAAGCGGCTTAATTACCTTTAAAGATATTCAAAAGGTTAAAAACTATCCGGTAGCCTGTAAAGACGAAAGAGGCCGTTTACGGGTAGGTGCAGCCGTTGGCGTTACAGCCGATACTTTACAGCGTGTAGATGCCCTTGTACATGCAGGTGTTGATGTTATTACCATTGATACTGCACACGGACACTCGAAAGGTGTGATCGATAAATTAAAAGAAGTAAAGGCAAAATACCCGGATCTACAAGTTATTGTAGGAAACATTGCAACAGGTGCCGCTGCCAAAGCATTGGCAGAAGCAGGTGCAGATGCCGTTAAAGTGGGGATCGGTCCGGGGTCCATCTGTACCACCAGAATTATTGCCGGTGTAGGGGTGCCTCAGTTATATGCAGTTTTTGAATGTGCCAAAGCCTTAAAAGGTACAGGTGTTCCCGTTATTGCTGATGGCGGAATTAAACATACCGGCGACATCGCCAAAGCCATCGCTTCCGGAGCAAGCACCGTAATGGCCGGTTCTCTCTTTGCAGGCGTAGAAGAATCACCAGGCGAAACCATCATCTATGAAGGACGTAAATTTAAATCATACCGTGGGATGGGTTCTATCGAAGCCATGGAACAGGGATCTAAAGACCGTTATTTTCAGGATGTAGAAGACGATATTAAAAAATTAGTACCAGAAGGTATTGTAGGACGCGTTCCTTTTAAAGGAACACTTGCAGAAGTAATGTACCAATATGTAGGTGGTTTACGTGCCAGTATGGGGTATTGCGGGGCAGCAAGCATTGAAGCCTTACAAGAGGCGCAGTTTGTACAAATTACGGCTGCCGGTATGAGAGAAAGTCACCCACACGACATCACCATTACCAAAGAAGCACCTAATTATACCAGATAAAAGCATTTTAAAGGGGTTAAAGCGGAGCATCAGTTATGATGACTCCGCTTTTTTTTGCCCTAAGCTTTCGAAACACGCGCTTATTTCATCACACACAAACCTATAACTAACTGTAATTAAGATAAATAAATATCGAACCATATTAGGTTAATACTTTTTTTTAATATATTTATCTACTTAAACCATAGATATAATATATTATGAAAGAATTAAAATCAATACCCTGTTGCAGCTGCAGAACCAAAATCCTAAGCAGAGAAACCCCCATCCGAACGGGGTAATTAATCAAAACCACTCTTACGAACCAAACAAACATGAAAATTAAACGCTACACAATTGCGCTCCTCTTATTATTACTAAACAGCCAGGTTTTAATATATGCGCAGGGGAACAACCTTATCGAAATCAGCGGGCAGGTAATAGACCAAACAAGCCGGCTGCCTGTACAAGGTGTAAACATTCTGGTAAAAGGAACCGTTTCGGGTACCGCAACCAATCAGGATGGTAATTTTGTCTTAAGAACCAAGGCCAGATATCCTTTTAAAATTTCCGTTTCAGCGGTCGGCTTTCAAACGCAGGAATTTGAGATTTCAGGGCCTAACTCAAAACTCAACATCGAACTCGTTACCCAGACAATTTTAGGCCGTGAAGTTGTTATTACGGCATCGCGGGTAGAAGAAAGCATCCTTAAATCGCCCGTTGCCATTGAAAAGCTGGATATACGCGCCATTCGTGAGTCGCCGGCACCAAGTTTTTATGATGCCCTTGAAAATGTTAAAGGCGTACAGATGACGACCTCCAGTTTAACATTCAAGATTCCCAACACCAGAGGTTTTAACATTCCGAGTAACTACCGGTTTATGCAACTTGTTGATGGTGTGGATATGCAGGCAGCCACTTTGGGCGTGCCGCTTGGCAATGCCATTGGGCCTACAGAACTGGATATTGCAAGTGTAGAGATTACACCGGGCGCCGCTTCCGCTTTATATGGAATGAATGCCATTAACGGGATGTCTAACCTGATTACCAAAAGTCCGTTTCAATATCAGGGATTAAGTTTTTACA
>JASLGV010000265.1 GCA_030149995.1 Pedobacter sp. | reverse complement strand
AGCTGGCTGGTGTACCGGTTAACCGGTTCGGCCTTTTTACTGGGGTTGGTTACTTTCTTAAGTCTGATCCCCTCGCTGGTATTGTCGCCTTATGCCGGGAGTTATGTAGACAGGCACAATAAGTATAAGATCCTTATTATTACACAGGTAATTTTGATGTTGCAGGCAGGGGCGCTGGCATTGATGATCTGGTTTAAGTATTACGATATCTTCTGGATAGGGGCCTTGTCTCTTGTACAGGGATTGGTTAATGCATTTGATGTAACCGCCCGACAGTCTTTAATGGTTAATCTGGTGGAAGATAAAAGCGATTTACCCAATGCCATTGCATTAAACTCTTCTGTATTTAATGCTGCCCGGCTGGTTGGCCCGGCACTGGCAGGGGTAATATTAAGTACACTGGGAGAGGATGTATGTTTCTTAATCAACTTTTTAAGTTTCATTGCGGTGCTGGTTTGCCTTTTGATGATGAAACTGCATCTGGCAGAGCAGGCAAAATCTGAAGAAAATATCTGGGTCGATTTAAAGAATGGGTACGATTATATAAAAGCAGATGCAAGGCTTTCTGCCATGATCTGGATGATGGCCGGGTCGAGTTTACTGGTTATTCCGTTTACGACTTTACTGCCCATCTTTGCCAAAGACATTTTTAATGGAAATGCCACTACATTTAGCTGGTTTGAAAGTGCCGCAGGTTTGGGTGCTTTTTTCGGAGCCATCTATATGGCAACTTTAAAAACACGTAAAAACATACAGAAGATTATTATTTTCTCGGCATTGCTGCTGGGGGTATCGGTTATTGTATTGGCTGTTTCGCCTTCTCTGATTCTGGCGCTGATCTGTACCGGCATTTCTGCACTTGGTTTAATGGCACAAACTTCGTCTATTAACACTTATCTTCAAACGCATGCCAGCGATGAAATGCGCGGTCGGGTACTGAGTTATTATATCATGGCTTACCAGGGAATTTTGCCGGTAGGCAGTTTATTAATGGGGTATCTGGCACATGTATTGGGTACACAGGCTACTGTTGCGCTCGAAGGTTTGGCCGGGTTGCTGATTGTTGCCGCCTATGTATACAATCAGAAACAGCGTTTACAGGAAAGACGTAATACTTTTATACCTGGTTAGTATCGTGTACCACCAGTTTACAGTCTACCATTACCTTCTGGTAATTTTGCAGTTCAATCTCTTTGTTGATGAGCTGAAGCAGGAGTTTAATGGCATTTTCGCCAACAAGCTCGGGGTTTTCTTCAACAGAAGCAATGGGTGGATTATCAAGGTAGCTGATAAAAGCAGTGTTGCCAAATCCAATGCATTCTATTTCCTGTAATTTAGGGTGCTGTACAGATTTTAAATACTTAATGGCATCAAACAAAATAGGTTCTTTAAAGGCAACAAGTGCAGTAGGCGGATGGTCTGAATGGATAAACAGGTTTTTAATCGCCGCAATGGTGTTTTCCTTATCAAAATCTGTATAGGCTACCAGGTTGGCATCAAAAGAAATTCCGTTATCCTTCAGCGCGTTTATATAGCCGTTAAAACGATCATGCGTAAAATTGGTCATTTTCGGACCACCCAGGTAAGCAATGCGGCGGTGTCCGCGCTTAATCAGAAAATCGCAGGCGCCGTAGCTTCCTTGAAAAGTATTGCCCAGTACCTTGTGACAACTAAGATTAAAACTCGGATTTCTTGTGTAATAAACCACGGGAAGTCCCATGTTTTCAAACTGGTTCAGGTGTTTGAAATCCTGCGTGTTTTTAGAGATGGCAATAATTAATCCGTCGACCCTGCTTTTTAAAAGCATGTCTGCCAGTTGTATTTCCTTTTCAAGCTCATCGTGCGACTGACTGATGATGACGTTGTAGCCATTGTTCATGGCCACTTTTTCAATCCCGTAAATACTGCGCGTAAAAAAGTGATCCAGCAGGTTGGGTAGGATAATGCCGATAATTCTTGATTTTTTAGCCTTTAGATTGATGGCCGATTTATTGGGCATGAAATGCAGGGCTTCTGCCATTTCCTGTACGCGCTGCTTGGTATAGGCGTTAATGGTTGGATAATTATTTAATGCCTTTGAAACGGTTGATACCGACATTTTTAATTTCTCAGCCAAAAATTTCAGGGTGACAGGTGTGTTGTTCATCGCTTAATCAATCTCCATGCATAGATACTAAAAAAAAACTGAATTATTTCAAACGTTTGAAACACAATGCCGCTTAATTTGAAATACTTTAGCAAAGATTTAAGAAGCATTATCGCGTCTTGTTTCTAAATTCGTTTATTCATCGTAATTTTAAATGATGGCCGGGAAATAGCGATGTAACGCTAATAACGGCTAATAAAGACAAACAAATGATAAAACAAACAGCGAATCTGTTTTCTCTTGAAGGTAAAGTGGTGGTGGTAACAGGAGCCACAGGTGTATTGGGCGAATCTTTTGTAAACGGACTTGCAGCTGCCGGTGCTTCGGTGGTGGTATTGGGCAGAAATGAATCTGCAGCCAAACAAAGGGTAGAGGAAGTATTAAAACTTGGAGGGAAAGCAATTTATATACTGGCAGATGTGCTGGACGAGGCAGCTTTACTGAAAGCCAAAGATCAGGTTATTGGCGAATTTGGTAAAATAGATGCCCTGGTAAATGCAGCCGGTGGGAATGTGGCGAAAGCAGTGGTACAACCCGATCAGGATGTTTTTGATCTCGATGTTCAGGCACTTAAAGATGTTTTTAACCTGAATTTATTCGGAACGGTTATACCCACACAGGTTTTTGGAAAAGAAATTGCCCAAAATGGCGGAAGCATTGTAAACATATCTTCTGTATCTGCCGCCAAGGCTCTGACCCGCGTGTTGGGATATTCGCTTGCCAAAGCTTCGGTAGAAAGTTACACCAAATGGATGGCCGTAGAACTTGCCAGCCGGTATGGAGATAAAGTAAGGATGAATGCCATTGTTCCGGGCTTTTTTATTACCAGTCAGAACAAGGCTCTTTTAACCGAAGAAGATGGTTCTTTAACAAAGCGTGGCGAAACCATTATTGGTAAAACACCCTTTAAGCGTTTTGGGCATCCTGATGAGCTGATTGGTGCTTTGATCTATCTTTTAAGCGATGCATCCAAGTTTGTGAATGGCGAAAACATCAATGTAGATGGAGGGTTTAGCGCCTTTTCGGGTGTTTAATCCTCTATTAAAACAAGAAATAGAGCATAAGCCAGATTTTTTTTTAAAAAAAATCTGGCTTAAATTTTGCCTGTCATATTGGATGAAAACACCAGATAAGAAGACAAAGAAAGATGAGCAGGAGGTTTTGCCCGTTGCTGTGCCGCTTGCTGAAGATCAGCAGGATGCAGCTTCGCCCGAGCATCCGCACCGCCATTACCACCACGATCAGTCACCGGTAATCCGGATGGATAAAAAGATAAAAAGAGGGCGGTTAAATAACCAGGAGGGCATAGAAGATTAAAATAATTGTTAAAATTATTTTTACTTATTCAACAGAACTTCTATATTTGCAGCTCCTAAAAAAACAGGAGCCTTGGTAGCTCAGCTGGATAGAGCAACGGTTTTCTAAACCGTGGGTCAGGGGTTCGAGTCCCTTCCAGGGTACAGATAAAAAAGTAATCTTTATCAAAAGCGTTAAAAAGCCTTAAAAAATCAATTTTTAAGGCTTTTTTCTTTTAAAAAACACTTTAAACACGCAAAACCTGTAAAATAAGTTAAATACAGTGGTGTCTTTTATGATTTCAGTATAGATTTGATATTGTATTTTTAATGGGCGATTGTAGCGCAATAGGTTTAATGGTCTTATTTTTTGGTAAACCAAATTAAGTATTCACGACCAAGCACACGCAGACAATTTTTGTTAACCATCACTTAATTATTCTTTAACACTTTCTACCTCATTCTTAATAAATGTTGCGCAAGCTTCCAAACCATCAGAAAAATATTGAATTTGCTCTTTTTAAGATTATTAATCATGCCGGCTTCGTACTTGGTACCATCCGATAATTGGAAGTGCCACCCAGATGCTGTACGCTTATTTTCAGAATATACGAGGCAGTTACCTGTTAAGTTTCGTATTATGAGCAAGCACCTCTTTTTATATCTTCTTTGGTGACTTCTACAAAGTCTCAAGATAACCAGTGTTTTTCAAGGTCATTATACGCTAATATTTTCTCATTTTCTATAAGCATTCCCGGGATTCGTGATCTATTTAAAGTGCCAAAAGGGCTAAACGATGGTTAAGAAGATATTGA
>JASLGV010000239.1 GCA_030149995.1 Pedobacter sp. | reverse complement strand
TACCGGGCGTGCGGCCAAGGTTATGGGGCAGTATGCAGGGCGTAAGGCTTTAACCATCCATAAAAGAATATACCGTAAGCGTTCGGCAGCATCGCCCGAAATGCTTTTTCAGCTGGCACCCAACTTATCTGAAAATACCTTGTTTATTATTGATGAGGCCTCGATGATTGCCGACGAATGGAATGAAACAGGTTCGTCCATTTTAAGAGACTTGCTCGAATTTGTGTATAACGATAAAAACTGTATGCTGCTTTTTGTGGGCGATACAGCACAGTTGCCACCTGTGGGCAGCTTAGACAGCCCTGCACTGAATGCGCAACATCTTAAAGATCATTTTAGCCTCGAGGTTTCTACAGTCGAGTTGAAAGAAGTGGTGCGGCAGGAGAAAAAGTCGGGCATACTGGCGAATGCCACCATGCTGCGTAAGCAGATTGCCCAGCAGCCGGATCATCCGATGCCGAAATTCCTGACAAAAACCTATAACGATATCTTTAACATGCCCGGTGCCCGGCTGGTAGAGGGACTGGAATATGCCTACCGGAAATTTGGTATGGAGCATACGCTGGTGGTGTGCCGTTCCAATAAATCGGCCAATATCTATAACCAGCAAATCAGGGCGCGCTTGTTGTACAGAGAAGAGGAACTAACGGGTGGCGACCAGGTAATGGTGGTACGCAACAATTATTTCTGGCTGCCTGAAAATGAGGAGACTTCTTTTATCGCGAATGGCGACATGGCCCGGGTAATCCGGGTGCGCAGGGAGGAGGAACGTTATGGTTTTCGCTTTATAGATGCCACACTCGAATTTTTCGATTTTCCGGCAGCAGGCGAAATTACCTGTAAAATACTGCTTGATACCCTGAATATGGAAACGGCTAACCTGCCTTATGAACAGAGTAAAAAGCTTTTTGAGGCGCTAAACGAAGATTATGCACACATCACCAACAGCAAACAGCGGATGCTGGCCATTAAGCAGGATCCTTTTTACAATGCCCTGCAAATAAAGTTTGCTTATGCGGTTACCTGCCATAAGGCACAGGGCGGACAATGGGATGCGGTTTTTGCCGATCAGGGGTATTTAACGGAAGAGATGATCGACCTCGATTTTCTGCGCTGGTTGTACACGGCGGTTACACGTGCCAAAAAAGAACTATATTTAGTTAATTTTGCTGCGCAACTTTTTGCTAAAACGACACAGGAAGATTACTTTTAAAGATTTATTTATACTTTGCTAAAGAACACCGTATGCAAAGAAGGGGTAGAGGGTGCTGTAAAATGTGTTTCTGAAGTGAGCTTATACTAACCGGATATGATGAAATTTGCTTTCAGTCTTAAAAATAAACTGAAGATCGCTTTTTTGCTCTTTTGTATTATGTGTTGTACACTGCTGATCCGGTTTCTGGAAGATAAAAGTGTAGAAAAGATTAATAATTCTTTTATTTCCATGTATAACGACCGGCTGGTACCTTCTACGGATTTGTACTTTATTGCCGAAAATCTATATGCCAAAAATACCACGCTGCAAAACCTGCTTATTTTTGCAAGTGAGGCGGTAAATCCCCTGCATACGCTTGAGCGGTTAAACCTGTACAACCAGTCTATCGATTCTCTGATTAATAAATACGAACTTACCCTGCTCGTAAAAGAAGAAAAGACATATCTGACGGATTTAAAAAATGCCCTGGTTGTTCAGCGCTCGCTGGAAGAGAATATTATACGGGCGGGTACAAATGGCGGTATACAGGTGGCAAGGCAGCTTTACGAAAATACCGGCCGCCAGGCTTCGGCACAGAGTTTACACAAACTTTCCGATCTGATTAAAATTCAGTCGACCATAGGAGATAAGCTGATTAAAGATTCGAAGGTATTGGTATCGGGTACCAAAATCTATTCTGCGGTACAGGTAATGCTTGCCGTTGCCATTGGCATTTTAATCGTGGGGATTGTTGCGGCTTCTAACCTGGTTAAAATAGAAAAGAATAAGTTTAACTTGAATTAACCTGTATCGGGTGGTAAAAAAAGCTGCTTAAGTTAAGCAGCTTTGTGTGGTTATCATTTTATGCGGGCTGATCGGTTACGAGGCTTATTTTATCATCTGCTACCAGGATCAGGCGTTCTTTATACAGGGCACCAATGGCTTTTTTAAAGGCACTTTTGCTGATTTGAAAACGGTCGTAAATTTCTTCCGGAGTGCTTTTATCGCCCAGTTCGATTGTGCCGTCGCTTTTTTTCAGGGCTTTCATAATCACCTCTTTCGAGTCGAGAATGTGGCCATATCCGCTGGGTTGTAAAGTGAGGTCTATTTTACCTTCTACGCGAATCTTTTTGATCCATCCTTTGCGTACATCGCCGGGTTTGAGATCTACAAAAACCTCGTTGGCATACAGCAATCCAATGTTTTTATTGTTTATAATGGCGTTGAAACCCAGATCTGTTTCTTCAGAGATCAGTAAACTTACTTCATCTCCTTCTTCAAAATCGAAGTCATCTTCATCTACAAAATCATAGAGTTTAGAGGAGGCCAGCAACCGGTTGTTTTGTTCGTCTACATATACGTAAACCACATATTTATACCCTTTTTGCATGGGTCTTTTTTGTTCGCGGCTGGGTACAAAAATATCTTTGTCTATACCCAGATCCATAAACACCCCGTCTTCTGTTTGGTCTACCACTTTTAAAAAGGCAAAATCGCCGGCACAGGCATAAGGTTTCTGTGTGGTGGCGGTTAAGCGTCCATCTTTCTGCACATATACAAAAACATTTAAATGATCGCCGATTTCTACGCCTGCAGGCACTTGTGTATAAGGCAGGATAACCTGTTCTGAACCATCGGTTAAAATTAAACCTGTGTCTGTTTTTCCTGCAATCCGTAATTCGTTATAGTGTCCTGTTTCAATCATTTTTGTAAGTTTCCCGGTTGTTTAAACCCGTTATATGGTGCGCTGCAAAGTTAACAATCTTTGCCGGCTTACCTATACGCAATTTTATATGGCTTTTCTGCTGGACCAAAAGCGGGCTAAGTTATCGAAAGCGAAGCTGCTGTTGGATCCTGCTTTTTTCTTTTAACCGGGATGCCTTTTTATGCATGTTTACAAGCCGTTGTAAAGGGGGACGCTTAAAAACAGGTATTTATCCGGGTTGCTGTTTACAGATGTTAAATGATATTTTGCTTAAAATCATTTGTATAGGGGCTGTTTTGTGTAAACTGTTAATATTTGTTTCATATATAAACCGTTTCAAATAATTAGGTTAAATTTGCGCCATACTTATCCAGTATTTTCAATTTTATGAAAAAAACAAAAGAAGCCAAAGCACCTGGTATCTTCAGTTTATTAGCATCTTACAAAGGACTTATCTTTCTTCTTATTTTCTTTGCCTTGTTAAGCAACGGGATTAACCTGTTGTTGCCGAAGATTAT
>JASLGV010000226.1 GCA_030149995.1 Pedobacter sp. | reverse complement strand
GCACGTCAAATAAAGCTGTTTTTAAACAGCAAACCAATATGTTTGTAATTTGTTATTTTCAAAAAAAAACATGATGGGAAAGTTTTCAGAATTAATTAATGGTGATAAACCGGTTTTGGTTGATTTTTTTGCTGAGTGGTGCGGTCCATGTAAAATGATGCAGCCGGTTTTAACGACTTTAAAATCGCAAATAGGCGATAAGGCCTCTATTATAAAAGTTGATGTTGATAAAAATCAGGCCGCAGCAGGTGCATTCAATGTAAAAGGCGTACCTACACTTATTTTATTTAAGAAGGGCAAAGCAGTATGGCGTCAAAGCGGCGTTGTTCAGGCCGATCAGCTTAAACAGGTTATTGAAGCACATCAATAGTTAAACTTCAATTACTTTTCCGGGGGTAACGGCAAAAATGCGGTCGTTAGCTTTGGGCCTGATTTTATATAAACCGGTAAAAGCACTAAAAGCAGGTAAAACGGCGTACTCATTGCCAAAATAAAAACAGGGTAGATTTAACCGCTGCTTGGCTTTACCGATAACCGAAACACCCGGATGTATATGTCCGCTGATGGGATATAATTCGTTTTTATTGGTTTCGGGTGCATCATGGATAAAACAAAACGGCCCCAGACAAAAACTGGGTTCGTAAATATTGATGTTCATGCTGGCGTAATCTGCTTCAGAAAGCCGGTCGTGATTCCCTTTAACCAATAAAAAATCAACCTGTTCATATTGTTTTCTCCAGCTTGAAAAATGATCTACATCTGTATTTAAGCCGTGGTGAAACAAATCGCCTGTAATCAGCAAAGTGGCCGGATGGTATTTGTTAATCAGATTCCCCAATCTTTGAAGGTCCGTTTGCACAATGGTTGATGGAACCTGAAGCCCCGCCCGACGGAAGTGTGCGGTTTTGCCTACATGCAAATCGCTGATGGTTAATATTTTATATTCAGGAATATACAAGGCACGCGCTTCATCTAAAATGATTTCTTTTTCCCGTATTTTAATAACCATGTTTAAACTACAAATTATATTTTTTTATTTAATTTTTTCAGATTCTGCTTTCATCCGGATAATCCTTTGCTCCAGTTCTTCAGAGCTCATATTTTCCCGAAGGCTATCTACCTTTATAGGAAAAGAAAAAGGGGTAAAGCTTTTCGGATGTGTTATAATAATGGCCCCTGCCTGGATTCTTTGCAGTGCAGCAGCCAGACGCGGTTCTTCTAATTGCTGATAAAAAACCTCATCATACGCCTGGCGCAAAAGTAAATTATGCTTATCGTAATCACTAAAAACATTAAAAAATAAACCTGCCGACGATTGCAGGTGTTTGTTGGCTACGTATTTGCCTGGATAGCCCTGAAAAACAAGTCCCGAAATACAGGCAATGTCTCTAAACTTGCGTCGGGCCATTTCAGTAGCATTGATGCTTTGTGATATATCTGTTGTTAGGTTTTCGGGTGAAAAAACCTGGTAAGCAATAGATTCGTCCATGGGGATTTCTGTTTCACTTAACAATTCAAAGCCATAATCATTCATGGCAATTGAAAAGCTGATGGGAAGCAGCTTGCTTAACCTGTAAGCTACTAAAGCAGCGAGTACTTCGTGTACCAGCCGGCCTTCAAAGGGATAGGCAAATAAATGATAACCTTCTTTATTCTGGATCAATTCGATCAGTAGCTCATCATTTGTGGGTACGTGCGAACGTTTTTCCTGTAATAAGAAAAGCGGATATACAGCATCAAGCTCTTCATCAAAGTGGTTTTTGTCTAATGCCTCATTATATTTTTTTCTTAAAACGGCCCCAAGGTTAGAAGAAAGGGGTAAGCGACCACCATTCCAGCTGGGCGAGAAAGCATTTTTTTGCTTACTGCTTCTTACCATTACCGTCATTTCTTTTACCTGGATAAATTCCAGTACTTTACCGGCCAGCCTGAAATGATCGCCTGCTTTGAGGCGACTTACAAAAAATTCTTCTATCATACCAATGTAGCCGCCGGAGATAAATTTAACTTTTAGCATGGCATCGCTTACAATGGTTCCAATGTGCAGACGATGGCGCATGGCAAGCTGCCGGCTTTTAACACGCCACAAGCCATCGTCGTCTTTTACCACTTTTTTAAATTCATTATAAGCACTTAAGCTGTCGCCACCTGAAGTAATAAATTGCATAACCCAGTTCCATTCTTTGTCCAGAATCAGTTTAAAGGCATGGGTATTTTTTATTTCGTCGTAGATGATTTTATCATCAAAACCATCGCCAATGGCCAGGGTAACCAGGTATTGTATAAGTGTATCAAACACCATAATAAATGGTTCGCGGCTTTCTATATTATTCGTTCTGGAAGCTTCTTTTATGGCGGCTGCTTCAACCAGTTCGAGGGCATGCGTTGGAAGAAAATAGATCTTAGAGGTGTCGTGTGGCGAATGGCCGGAACGTCCGGCTCTTTGCAGAAAACGCGCTACTCCTTTGGGTGATCCGATTTGCACAACGGTATCTACCGGCTTAAAGTCTACACCCAGATCCAGCGAAGAGGTTGCAATTACGGCTTTAAGCTGTCCGGTATGCAAGGCATCTTCAATCCAGTTCCTGAGTTCAAAATCTATTGAGCCGTGGTGAATGGCCAGCTGCCCCGCAAGGCCAGGCTCTATATTAAGCAGATGCTGATACCAGATTTCTGCCTGCCCCCTTGTATTGATGAAAATTAAAGTTGTTTTGCTTTTTCTAATGATGGGTAGGAGCTTTTCGGCCAGCTTTAAACCCAGGTGGCCGGCCCAGGGCAATGTTTCGATCTGATCGGGAAGAATGGATTTAATGATGATTTTTTTCTTTAAATCTGCTTTTACAATAATCCTGTTTTCAGAGGTGTCGGGTACCAGCACATCCAGGGCTTCTTCTAAATTTCCAATGGTTGCCGAAATTCCCCAGGTTCTGATCTGTTTTTGCTGAATGCCCTTAATGCGCGATATGGCCAGTTCTACCAATACACCACGTTTGCTTCCTAAAAGTTCATGCCATTCGTCTGCTACTATACATTTAAGGCTTTTAAATAGGGTTGATGAGCCCTTTTGCGCCAGTAACAGGTGCAGGCTTTCGGGGGTGATGAGCAAGATCTCGGGCATCGATTTTTTTTGCTGTAATTTTTCTGCCTGCGAAGTGTCGCCATTTCTAACACCTACCTGCCAGTCCAGTTCAAGCTCGAGCAACGTTTCGCGCATGGCCCGGGCTATGTCTTTGGCCAACGAACGGAGTGGCGTAATCCAGATCAGCTGTAAATGATCTTTTGCTTTTTTATTCCTTACTGTCGAGTCGTTCAAAGCTTCTATAACCACCGCTAAAAATAAGGAGAATGTTTTTCCAAAACCTGTAGGTGCATTAACCAGGCCGCTATAACCATTCAGATAATATTGCCAGGCCTCTTCCTGAAACTTAAAGGGCTTTCGGCTGTTTGATTTGAGCCATTGCTTTATTCTTTTATAACCTTTGGTTTTGGCTTGGTCCATATTCCTTTATAACAGTATAAAAATTGTTTTGTGTGGTTTTTATAAGCCAATACGGCTGATACCAACCTAATTTCTAATCAAAAGATAAGTACAATAAATGTTGGCGTAGATTTAGCATTTAATTTTTAAAGCATTGTAGACTTTAAAAGCTGCCTTAAATCTTCAAGTGTATTTACTTCATTTGCTTTTTTATCTTTTCGCCAGCGCAATATGCGTGGAAAACGTAAGGCAAGACCAGCTTTATGGCGTTTGCTTTCTGCAATACCTTCAAATGCTATTTCAAATACCAACTCAGGTTTTACCGTCCGTACGGGACCAAATTTTTCAATTGAATTTTTGGTTATAAACGCGTTAACTTCTTTGATTTCTTTATCTGTTAAACCAGAATATGCTTTTGCAATGGTGATGAGTTTTTCTTCATCGGGTACAGCAAAGGTATAATCGGTAAAAAAGTTTGCACGGCGTCCGCTTCCTTTCTGTGCATAAATTAACACCGCATCAATGGTATATGGATTTATTTTCCATTTCCACCAATCGCCACGCTTACGCCCGCTGTGGTAGGGAGAGTTTAGCTTTTTAAGCATAAGACCTTCGCTGTTAATAGAACGAGCCGTTTGTCGAAGCTCTGCAAGTTCCTGCCAGCTGTTACAAATAACAATGGGTGAGGGTAAAACAGGACTTTCTTTTAAAGGAGCGATTATTTGCTCTAATATGTTTCTGCGTTTACTTAGGGGTTCACTTCGGAAGTCATTTCCTTTAAATTCAAGTAAATCGTAAACAAAAAAGCCAATAGGTGCATTTTCCATTTGCTTTTTGCCAATTGTTTTTCGGTTCAGGCGTTGTTGTAAAGTGCTGAAAGATAATACCTGCTTGTTTTGTACAGCCAGAATTTCTCCGTCTAAAACGGTTCCGTCGGGTAATACTTCTTGCAGGAAGTGCAGTTCAGGAAATTGGACAGTTACAAGTTCTTCCCCCCGCGACCAGATAAAAAGTTCGCCATTGCGTTTTACAATTTGCCCGCGAATGCCATCCCATTTCCATTCGACCTGCCATTCTGATAAATCTCCAAGGGTTTCGGGCGTGTTTTCGAGTGCATAAGCCAGGCAAAACGGATAGGGCCAGGAGCTATCCGTATTTACATGTACTCCATTTATCAATTCGTTAAAGGTAATGTTATAAGGATCCCATTTACCCATTATGCCATGCATAATTTGCGCCGGTTCCAGGTTGCTTAATTTGGCCAGTGCATTAACCAGCATTTTACCCGATACACCGATTCTGAAATTGCCCGAGATGAGTTTATTGAAGATAAACCGTTCTTGCGTGGCTAAATGGTTCCAGGCATTCACAATAAATTCTTTTTTACTCTGGTCGTCTTTACCTTCCAGCGCATGTAGCTCTTCAATCCAGGTATGCAGTGGGCGGTTAGAGGTCCTTTCTGCTGGTGGCAATAAAAGTGCAATGGTTTCACTTAAATCTCCTACATTGTGGTAACTCTCTGTAAACAGCCATTCGGGAATTTGTGCCAGATCTATTACCCAAAGTTTTAACAGCGCTGATTTAACGGGCCTCTTGGGCTTTTTGCCGGTAAACAATGCAATTACCCAGACTTTATCTTTGTCTGTTGCCTGCGTAAAATATTGTACCAGTGCAGCTATCTTATCGTTGGTTTTGTTGCTCAGTTCCAACTGCTGTATGAGTTGTGCAAAATATTTCATACGCTTGGTTTTAAGGTTGTAGCGGGCAGTTCGGCTGGGTCCGGTTCGTCTTCTTCTTTGCCAAACTGAGTATTTACCGCGGTTGCCTGCAGACCCATGTCGTTTAAAAAACGGCTAAAAACAGCTGTAAAACCATGTGTTACATATATTCTCTCTGCACCTGTAGCCGTTACTGCTTCTATGAGGCCTGTCCAGTCGGCGTGATCGCTTAATGCAAAGCCAGCGTCGGCACTTTGCCAGCGTCTGTGCGCACGTACCTGCATCCATCCCGAGCAGATGCCTGTAACCGGGTGCGATAAATTTTTGATCCAGCGGCTGTTGCGCATGGCAGGCGGTACGATAACAATTCCCTTTTGTAGTTCCTCTTTTGTTATTTCAGGGGTAATCCTGATCGTTTCGGGTACAGCAACCCCTGCCATTGTAATGGCTTCATTTAAATTGGCAATGCTGTTATGTACATATATGGGTGCATCTCCGGCCAGGTTTTTAATAAGCCGCTGTGCTTTACCCAGGCTATAGGCAATTAATATACTCGTTTTTTGCTGTTGCATATTGTCCTGTACCCAGCTCATGATGTTACTAAATACAAGGTTCTGTTTTTGCCATTTGTAAACCGGTAAGCCGAATGTACTTTCAGAGACGAAACTATGGCATTTAACGGGTTCGTAAGCGGT
>JASLGV010000225.1 GCA_030149995.1 Pedobacter sp. | reverse complement strand
CCAATATTACCTTCAAACCAGAAGAATCCATTACGATAAGCGGTACCATAACCAAGGGTAAAAAACCTGTAGCAGGTGGTAAAGTAATGATTATGTCTACCAAAGGCGGTATTATGGTAATAGATACGGTAACCAACGAAGAAGGCAGGTTTGAATTTAAAGATTTGGTTTTTGGTGATAGCACCAAGTTTGTTGTACAGGCCAGAACCAAAGCAGACCGCAAATCTGTAGATATAAAACTCGATGTGGTTCCAGGGCAGGTGGTTACTAAAAACAAAAATAGCGGCGATATTGAAGTAAATGTAAACGATGCCCTGATGAAATACATCAAAGAAAGCGACCGTTATTTTAACGAGATGACCCGCCTGGGTTTACTGGAACGAACCATCAAACTGAAGGAAGTAACCATTACACAGAAAAAAGAGCCCAAAGCAAAGAACTCATCGAATTTAAATGGCCCCGGTCAGGCTGATTTTGTAATGGAAGCCGATCAGCTCAGCACTTGCGTAAACTTAATTCAATGCTTGCAAGGCCGGTTACCTGGCGTAACCTTTAGGGGCGAAGTGATGTACTTAAACAGAAATTTATCGGGAGCACCGGTGCAGGTTATAATGGATGGAATGTCCGTTGATTCTGATTTTTTAAGCATGATTTCTCCGTCAGATGTCGAATCAATCGAGCTGTTAAAAAGTTCTTTTAACACATCCATTTATGGTTCACAAGGTAGCGGAGGTGTTTTAATTATCACCACGAAACGTGGAGGTGGCAATAACAGCTATGCGCAATATGCACCAGGCATTGTTACGGTAACGCCTCAGGGCTTTTCTGTCTCGCGCGAATTTTATTCACCAAAATACGATTCGGGAGCCAACAGCAATACCCCAGATTTCAGGTCAACCATTTACTGGAACCCGCAAGTTGTAACCGATAAAGAAGGTAAAGGATCTTTTGAATTTTATAATGCTGCAGAAGCCGCGACCTATAGAGTTGTGATAGAGGGCATAGATGCCGATGGACGCCTGGCCAGAAAAGTATTTAATTATACAGTACAATAAAGCGACACAAAATATTTTTTGTATGTTGCCAAACAGGAAACAATAGTAAGATATGAATACCATAAAAGTTAGTTTAAAAGACCGTATTGCAACCATTACATTAGATCGGGGTAAGTCAAATGCCATGAACCGTGTGTTAATAACGGAGCTCAACGACATATTGAAAAACATTGAAGCCGACGATCAGGTTTCGGGTGTAATTCTAACAGGCAATACCCCGTTTTTTTCGGCCGGCCTGGATCTGATCGAACTGTACGAATTGAACGAAGAAGAAACAAGGTCTTTCTGGGAACTGTTTTTATCCTTTGCAGCCAACCTGGTAAGCTTTAAAAAACCATTGGTGGCTGCTATTAGCGGGCACAGTCCGGCGGGTGGCTGCATAATGGCTTTGGCTTGCGATTACCGCGTAATGGCCAGTGGCCCCTATATAATCGGCTTAAACGAAGTTCCGGTAGGCATCATTGTTCCACATAGTATTTTTCAGCTTTATGCCTTCTGGATTGGCCAGGCAGAAGCTTCAAGAAGTTTGCTAAGCGGCAAATTATATTCACCCGAAGAGGCTTTACAGGTGGGATTGGTTGATGAAGTGGTAGAAGCAGACCGCCTGCTTACAGCTGCCGAAAGGAAAATAAAAAAATACATAGAGCTCGAAGCAAATACCTGGCAGCAAAGTAAATTAAACATCCGCCAGTCGCTTATTGCAGCCCTAACAGCCAATCAGTCTGAAACCCTCGATAAAGTGCTTGCCCAATGGTGGTCTCCATCAACCAGGCATATCTTAAAAACCATTTTAGAGAACCTGCAACGCAAATAATATAATTAATCTATAGGTATACGAAATCCATACAATATGCTTAGTTACAACCAACCCATGCTCAGAGATAATGCTTTAAAAGGCAAAACGATTGTAATTACCGGAGGCGGAACAGGCTTAGGTAAAGCAATGGGATTATATTTTCTAAAGTTGGGCGCCAATCTTGTTATTACGAGCCGCAAGCTTGAAGTGCTGCAAAAAACAGCCGACGAGATGGAAGAAAAAACCGGAGGAAGTGTCCTGGCTGTTGCCTGCGATGTTCGCGATACCGAACAAATAGAACTTGTACTGCAAAAAACCATTGAAAAATTTGGCCGTGTGGATGTATTGCTTAACAATGCTGCCGGCAACTTTATTTCTCCTACAGAACGCTTATCAGCCAATGCCTTTTCGTCCATCATCGATATTGTTCTGAAAGGAACCGTTAACTGTACACTGGCTTTTGGTAAACACTGGATCAAAGAAAAACAGTCTGCTACGGTTTTAAACATCATTACCACTTATGCTTTTACGGGCTCTGCCTATGTGGTTCCCTCTGCCTGTGCAAAAGGAGGCGTACTGGCTTTAACCCGGTCGCTCGCCGTAGAATGGGGAAAATATGGCATCCGCACAAATGCCATAGCACCAGGTCCGTTTCCAACAAAAGGAGCCTGGGAACGCCTGCTTCCGGGCGATCTGGCCAAAAAATTCGATTTCAAAAACCGCGTACCACTTAAACGTGTTGGCGACCACCAGGAGCTTGCCAACCTCGCTGCCTTTTTAGTCAGCGATTTCTCTGGTTATATCAATGGCGAAATCATCAGTATTGATGGCGGCGAATGGTTGCAGGGAGCCGGGCAGTTTAACGGGCTCGAAGCCATTCCAAACGAAATGTGGGATTTACTCGAACAGATGACCCGCAACGCCAAAGGAAGTTAAGCATTTTTTTAATGCGCAAATGCAAGTACTTAGCCCATCAAATGTATGTGCTTCTTACTCCTAAAATATTATCTTTGCGCACATGAACATCTTACTTTTAGGTTCAGGCGGCAGAGAGAGTACCCTCGCCTGGAAAATCAGCCAGTCTTCACACTGTGATAAATTAATTATTGCACCCGGAAACGGTGGTACCGAAGCGTACGGTAAAAATATTAACGTAGGCGTTAATGATTTTGAAGGCATTAAAAACATTGTTTTAGACGAGCAGATTTCAATGGTGGTGGTAGGGCCTGAAGAACCATTGGTAAATGGTATCCACGATTTCTTCCTGGCAGACGATCAGCTGAAGCAAATCCCGGTAATCGGACCTAAAAAAGAAGGTGCCATTTTAGAAGGCAGTAAAGATTTTTCAAAGCAATTTATGCAACGCCATGGCATACCAACGGCAGCATCTGCTTCTTTTACGGCACAAACGTTAAAGGAAGGACTTGATTATCTTCAAAACCATGCATTACCCGTTGTATTAAAAGCCGATGGCCTTGCTGCCGGTAAAGGTGTACTGATCTGCCAGTCAACAGAAGAAGCACAGGCAGAACTGGAGCTGATGCTGGGCGGTAAATTTGGTGCTGCAGGAACAACCGTGGTGATTGAAGAATTTTTATCTGGTATAGAACTTTCTGTTTTTATCCTGACCGATGGTGAGCATTACATTACCTTACCCGAAGCCAAAGACTATAAAAAAATTGGCCTGGCAGATACCGGTTTAAATACAGGTGGTATGGGGTCTGTTTCGCCTGTTGCTTTTGCTTCTGCAGATTTTCTTCAAAAAATAGAAGAAAGAATTATAAAGCCAACTGTAAATGGCCTGAAAAAAGATAACATCGATTATACAGGTTTCATTTTCTTCGGATTGATCAAAGTAGGCGATGATCCTTATGTAATAGAATACAACGCACGCTTGGGTGATCCGGAAACCGAAAGTGTTATTCCGCGTATTGAAAACGACCTGGTTACCCTTTTCGTTGCTGCCGCAGAGAAAAAATTAAACACGATAGAATTAAAAATATCTGACCAGACAGCTGCAACTGTAATGATTGTTGCCGGTGGCTACCCGGGCGATTACCTGAAAGGTAAAGCCATCTCAGGGATCGAAAACCTGCGCCATTCAACGGCTTTCCATGCAGGAACCGTTTTAGAAAACGATGTGGTTAAAACAAATGGCGGTCGTGTTATTGCCATTACAAGTCTGCAAAAGGATTTATTTACTGCTTTGCAGGCAGCTACAGCTGATGCCGGCCGGATTTATTTCGATGGTAAATATTTCAGAGAAGATATTGGTTTCGACTTGATCTAACGCAGTTAACAATTCCATACCAAACAAAAAGGGTTCATGAGATCATGAACCCTTTTTGTTTACAACATCCTTTACGGATTATTTTGATTTTTTATTCAAAAGCTCGTCCAGTTTTTCCTGTAGGGCTTCTTCTCTTAAATCTCTTGCAATGATTTTACCAGTCGGATCTATTAAAAAGTTAGCCGGAATACTGTGAATGCCATACATTACTGCAACTTCATTTTTCCAGAATTTCAAATCCGACACCTGTGTCCAGGCCAGTTTATCATCTTCAATTGCCTTTAACCAGGCTGCTTTTCCGCCTCTTTTGGCATCATCTAATGAAACCCCCAAAATGGTAAAGCCTTTATCTTTAAACTTGTTGTAGGCAGCCACAACATTTGGATTTTCCTGACGGCATGGTCCACACCAGGAAGCCCAAAAATCAACCAGCACATACTTACCTCTAAAATCAGAAAGCTTAACCGGTTTATCGTTTACATCATTCTGTGTAAAATCCATGGCCATTACCCCAACACCTGTTTTCTTCAAAGCTCCAAAATATTGAGCCAGGGATTTTCCTTGTTTTGTTGCCTTCACTTCAGCAGACAGGCCATCGAAAACTTTCTCTGCCTGCTCCATTTGATCCGGATCGCTTGTCAGCTGGCCTACAGCAGCTAAACTGATAAATGATTTAGGATGGTTTTTGGCAAAATCCATAAAAATCGGTTTCAACCCTCCGGCAATTTTATCATACTTGGCACCTACTTCTTCTCTAACTTTCGGATCTTTTTTCTGCTCCTCAGTTAATTTCAAAAAATCGGCATTAATTGCAGCCAGTTGATCGTTAACAGGCTGTGTAAGCGCTTTCAACTTTTTTGCATCATCGTTTACAAGAGATCCGGTAATGACTGAATTTTTAAGCGAGTCTGTTGCTGTTAACTTCAGGTTACCCGGCTCAATGTATAAAGAAAGAGCATCCAGGCGCTCGCCAGGTGCCGGGCGCTGCACATATGGGTTTTTATTTAAAAATAAACCACCTTGTGCCGGGTCTGTCAAACTTCCTTTAAAGCTGAATACGCCATTCGCAACTGTTGCAGAATCTGTTATATTGTTTTCGTCTGATGAATAAACGAGGTAAACTTTATCGCCGGTTTTTAAACCTTTAATATTTCCATTAATGGTAAATGGCTTCTGGGCCATGGCCGCAAGCGGCAATAAAGCCACCGCAGTAAATAACATTCTTTTCATTGGTATTAATTTTGGTCTCTTAAATCTTCATTACCATGTAGTTCTGCAGGCAAAACAACATAGCTCTCAAGATCTGATTTATTGGTTTTATATATCAAATGTATAGATTCACCGGTAAATTATAATAAAAAACTATAAATGTTATTTTTTATTGTCTGATCCTGCAAGAAATACCTTAGAATGAAAAACACTGTTCTAAGAAAGTTTTTGGTACGTACGCCACCATAAATCGGGCATATCTCCGTTAACGGCCGTCTGATAATCATCGTAACGGCAGGGAATCAGGTGGAAACGCTCATTTTTAGACTGCCCCGATGGATAGGGAACCTGCATCCACCAGCGATCGGATTTTTTACTTTTTACAAAAGTCATTTCGCCCGATCCGTCTTTTAAGCTGGTACGGTAAATAATAAACTGCGACTTCGGCGTAAGCGGAAAATCTTTTTTCCTGGCATAAACCCCATCTATAAAATACCAAACCATCTGAGCCAGCAAAAATGCCGTTTGACCGTTGTTGTCGTATGCCGGGTTAAATTCGTAAAAACCAATAGAAGTTAACTTATCGTTCATGCCGGCATATCGGGCAATCCGGCAGGCTTCTTCCCCATCAAAACCATTGGGTGTTGTATTGGCATTTGCAGCGGCATCGGCAGAACGAATGGCGCTGATGTCGAAACTAATCATATTTGCATTCCGGATAATGGGCTCTGTTAAAGAAATATCCTGTGCAAACTCTCCAAGCCGGTGTACATCAAAATAAAGCTTGTCCATTACGCTTAAGCTTTCCTGGTTAACAAAATAAGTCTGATAACCGATATTGCTGAAATTAAAAAGGTAATTTGGCTGATGCAGGAAAATTTTGTTCAGGTAACAATCCGACCGGGTTTCAATTCCGATATTATCATCCTCATCCAGGTCAAACTGGTTATCGACAATTACAAGATCTACTTTTTGCTCCAGGTCTTCATATCCCAGGTATTGAGCATAGGTTAAATCCTGCCCGCCACCTATAATTACCGGAATAATGTTATTTTTAATCAGTTCAGAAACCACCATTTTAATGGCAATGTACGTATCAGAAATGCTTGCACCTGGTTTAATGTTTCCAAGATCTGCAATTCTGCTGATAAATGCCCCTTCGTTAAGACGGTAAAATTTTTCCCTGAAATAATCCGGTGCCAATGCACAGCCCTCGTTATTTACGGCATTTCTTCCATCCAGTACGCCAAAAATGGCTACATCAAATGTTTCTTCCTCCAGATCTGGAAATGAATCCGTGTAGAACTTAGTTTTTAAACCAAGCTGACTGGTATAAAAACCCTTCTTTGGGGTAAAGGTATCCGGGTTTAAAGGCGAAAAGAAATCCGTTAATGACATATTTTTAAAACTATCGCCTCAAAAATATCTATTTTTGAGCGCACATATTATATAAACTTATCATTTCTATAGAATTCTTCCTCATAAAATACATAAAAAGCATATTTGGCAAAGGGTAAATTAGCTGATCATGTTGCGGTTAGAACATAATAGATGTAAATTAGCAGTCCGAATTAATCAACATGATACTTGTAACCGGCGGCACGGGATTTTTAGGTTCTGAATTAATCAGACAACTTACAGAAAAGGGGCTTACCATTAAGGCTTTAAAGCGTAAAAAATCTAATATACCCCAAATTCTTGTTAACAATCCGAATATCAACTGGGTAGAAGCCGATATAAATGAACCAGCCGACCTGGAAGATGCCTTCGAAAACGTAACGCAGGTATATCATTGTGCTGCCTTTGTTTCCCTCAACCCAAAATACAAAAAACAAATGTTCCATGCGAACATTGAGGGCACCTCCAACATTGTAAATTTATGCCTTATTAACAATTGCAGGTTGCTGCATGTAAGTTCTGTTGCTGCACTCGGCGAGGCCAAAAAAGACCAGCAATTTATAACGGAAAAAGATTTCTGGGAATACAATGCAAAAGCACAGGCTTACGGATTATCGAAGTATGAATCCGAAATGGAAGTGTGGCGGGGAATTAACGAAGGACTTCAGGCCATCATTGTTAACCCCTCGGTTATTATTGGCAAAAATGCTGGTTTTGAAGGCAGCGGAGCCATTTTTAAACTAATCAAAAACGGTTTCCCCTTTTATACAAACGGGGCCACCGGCCTGGTTGATGTAGAAGATGTTGCAAAAGCCATGCACCTGCTTATGGAAAGCAATCTGGAAGCCGAACGTTACATTATTTCGTCCGGAAACCTTCATTACAAAGATTTATTTACTGAAATAGCAAATGGCTTTGAAGTAGCAGCCCCGAAAAAGGAAGCAAAAGCCTGGATGCTGGGTATTGCCTGGCGTGCATTAAAATTGGTTTCGCTCTTTTCCAGATCGGAACCCTCTATTACAAAAGATACCGCCAACAGCAGCGTAACACTCAGCTACTATAACAACGATAAAATTATTCAGGCAACAGGCATTCAGTTTAAACCTGTTGAACAAAGCATCAGAGAAATTACCCAATACTTAAAATAATGCCGAAACAAAAAGCGTATTACATTATTGATTTTGACAGCACCTTCACCCAGGTAGAGGCTTTAGATGAACTTGCACGTATTTCCTTAAAAAAACATCCGGAAAAAGAATTGATTTTTCAGAAAATTGAAGATTATACCAACCTGGCCATGGAAGGTAAACTTTCCTTTTCAGAGAGCCTTGCCCAACGGGTAAAATTGCTCGAAGCAAACGAAAGCCACCTGAAGGAGCTAATCAAACACCTCAAAAAAAAGGTATCCACTTCTTTCTCCAGAAATGCCGAATTCTTTAAAAAACATGCAGATCAGGTTCTGATTGTTTCAGGCGGTTTTAAAGAGTTTATTACCCCGGTGGTTAGCCAATACCACATTAAAAAAGAAAATATTTACGCCAACACCTTTGTTACCACCGGCGACGGAAAAATTATTGATTACGATCATGCCAACCCTTTAAGTGAAGAAGGAGGAAAGGTAAAGCTGCTGCAACACTTAAAGCTCGAAGGCGAACTTTTTGGTATTGGCGATGGGTATTCTGATTTTCAGTTGCGCGAAAGCGGCCTGATCAATAAATTCTTTGCTTTTACAGAAAACATTGCCCGCAAAACAATTATTGAAAAAGCAGATCATATTACCCCCAGTTTTGACGAGTTTCTTTACGTAAATAACCTGCCCACAGCCATTTCCTATCCTAAAAACAGGATCCTGTGTCTGGTTATTGGCGATGTAGACCCTAAAAGCATTGCCTTGCTGAAACAGGATGGACTATCCATCAGGCATAAAACTTCTTTTGAAGAAAAATATGTAAAAGACGCCGGCATTCTGCTGCTTGCCAACGGAGAAAAGCTGGATACCGAACAATTAAAAAATGCCATCAAACTAAAGACCATCGGTTATCTTGGCAACAGTAAAGGAAAAGTAGATACAGGACTTTGTACCAAAATGGGCATCGTTGTTTTCGAAGATCCGAAAAACAACCCGCGTAACATCGACTTTATTCCAAAAAGAATAATTGACTTTATGAATACCGGGGCCACTTACCTGAGCAGTAATTTCCCGAACCTGCAATTACCTAAAATTGATAAATCCCACCGTCTGATCCACATCCATAAAAATGTACCCGGTATTATGGCAAAAATCAATACCGTTTTTGCAAAACACGACATCAACATTGTTGGACAATTTCTAATGACCAATGCCGACATTGGTTATGTTATAACCGATATTAATACCGAATACGACAAGCAGGTATTTAAGTCGCTCAAAAAAATTGAGCAAACCATAAAATTCAGGGTGCTTTATTAAAAGAAAAAGCCTCTTAACCCGGCATGGAAAGAACCGGGTTAAGAGGACTCTTTAGAAGTAGAATTACCTAAAAGTAAGCGATGCTTGGGTGCATGTAAACCCTGGGCCTCATAAATTCCTTTGTGACCCGAAAATAAATAAGCCGTTACACAAGCTACGGCAATGTATACCCCCGGTGCTGTACCAAACAACTCAAGTCCCATCAGTATGCAAGCCAATGGCGTATTCGCAGCACCAGAAAACACCGCTACAAACCCCATTCCCGCTAATAAACCAACTGGCAAAGGGATAAAAACACTTAAAAAACTCCCTAAAGTGGCTCCAATAAAAAACAAGGGAGTAACTTCTCCTCCTTTAAAACCAGCACTTAAGGTTAAAGCTGTTAAAAAAAGTTTCAATATAAAACTGTAATACGGTTCCTGCGTACCAAACGACGCTGAAATAACAGGAATACCCAGACCGATATACCGGGTAGAACCCAATAAATAAATAATAAAAACCAAGACTACACCTCCAATAACCGGACGAAAAGGAGGATAATTTATCTTTTTAAAAAGCCTGGTCAAGGCACGGTTCAGAGCCGAGAAACTTCTTGCCACCAGGCCGAAAACAATACCGGTTCCTACAGATAACAGCAGGTTAAGTGCGCTCATTTGTGGCACCAGATCAACAGAATAATGTGTATGATTTACGCCCCAGCTTTTACAAACATAATCGGCAATAACTGCCGACAATAAAGAAGGTAAAATAGCGCTGTAAACCAGGTTGCCGATGATAAAAACTTCCAACCCGAAAATTGCACCAGCCAGAGGCGTACCAAATACAGAAGCAAAACCAGCACCAATCCCGCAGATTAAGATAATTTTCCGTTCGCGTGGGGTTAACTTAAAAAGCCGGGTAAACTGATCGGCAAAAGCGCCGCCAATTTGAACAGCCGTACCTTCTCTACCCGCCGAACCTCCAAACAAATGGGTAATAACCGTACCGGCAAATATGAGTGGAGCCATAATCAATGGGATTACGTTCTTAGGACTGTGTAATTCCTCAATTAACAGGTTGTTGCCTTTTACCACGTTTTTGCCCCAGTAATGATACGCCAGTCCGATAATAAATCCAGCCAATGGTAAAAAGACAATAATCCACCGGTGCTCCTCACGCCAGTTTGTTGCCAGGTTCAGGCTTTCCAGAAAAAGGGCCGAAGCAGAACCCACGAGTGCGCCCAATACAACAATAAGTAAAGACCACTTTAAAGCATTTTGAAAAAGCAATTTCAGATCTGATTTAATCAAACGGGTAACAGGCAGGAAATAGCCTTCTGATATTTTTTTAACAGGCATAACAATCAATTTTCAATAAAAATTGTAGGAGTCATCAGCCTGTTTTGGCGGTTTTGGCGGTACCCCATCGCCATTATTCAAAGATAGAAAAATTACAAACCAGCGCAAAATATGTTTATTCGAATTCTATACTAACTTTGTGCTATGGACTTCACCCCCGAAATTAAAGATAAGCTCAACCAGCTACAGGAAAAATATACCGCCATGGGGCAGGATATGGCTTCGTACCTGGACGGACTTTTATACGCAGATTTTTTAACCTATTGGGATTACATACATCTGGATACCCTTTTAAGTTTGCAAAGCCCTAAAACACCTTTCCC
>JASLGV010000184.1 GCA_030149995.1 Pedobacter sp. | reverse complement strand
GTTTGATATCTGCTTTTGGGATTTTCCTTGTGCAATCATGGTCACGATTATTTTTTCGATAGAAGTAAAATCATACTTGTTTTCGTCTTTGTCAAGCTGCTTTAAATTTGGAGAATAATATTTCTTACCTTCACAAATGGTATTAATTGCCAATCTAAAATCAATTGCTGCGCCACGTGTTTTAGGTACATAACCATCAATCCCTAAATTATTAAAGAGCGAATTAGCAGTACTTTTACGGTGATCAACTGAAAATACAAGCACGTTTATAGTCGGTTGTATTTCTTTCACAGCTTTAATAAGTTCAGCTCCAGAAGATAGTTCCTGTTTACGCGAATCTTCTAAAAATGAAAGATCAGTTATCAGCAGTTCATATGGATTATCTTCCTGAATGGCTTTTTTAACCCGCATTAAAGCATCATCACAATAAGATACATAATCGCGATTATCTAACGTCACGCCAAGCTCTTTCAGGGCAGCCCGCAAAGAAATATTTAAGAAATCCTCATCCTCGACTATCAGTACTTTTTTAAACATTGGTTATTAATTAAACTACAAGGGAAATAAATTCAATTTAGCTAACTATAAAAGGATATATTAGGCATGAAGCCACAAAGCCTCATGCCAATAGGCTTAATCCTTTGGTTTGTGGATATGCGGCTTTAGATCAGGATGTTTCGGTTTGGTTTCGGGCAGAACCCTCCTTCTCTTATCGTCTTTTCCATCGTCTTTTTTGGGCTTAGGCCCAGGTTTGATTGCTTCCATAATAAAATTGTTTAAATAAATAATTAGTTTTCGGACCGATATAAGCCCATACAAAGCTAAATTAGCTCAAATCAATTAATTTACGGTTTCCCATAAAACACCAAATATTAGACAATATCAAATCATTAACCATGTAGATTATTTTTGTTCAGACTAACCAGGCTTTATGCTTAGCAAAAAAAAATCATTCCTGCTCCACAACTTTTGGGATTGATTCGGGATTGATTCAACTTTACCGAAAAGATCTGAAATCATCTTAAGCAAAACTGAAAACATAGTCTTAAAGGTGACTTTTTTGCTGAATAGTCAGGGATAGCGAAGGTAAAATTTATCTATTCTTTTCAGAACATAAAATTATTTCAACGTTCAATTAGCAAATAGATAAATTTAAACTTCTCATAAAGGGCTTACCTTATGCAACATAATTAGCCCCTTTACGTCCTTTGGTAAAGTATAGTTTTATTAGCATTTATCTCTATTATTACCAATGACAACCAATATTTACGATTTTTTTGCAAAAACCAGGTATTATCTTGTTATATTTTCATTTAGCTTCTTCCTGCCCAACTTTTGCTGGTCCCGACCAATGAATGCGGAGGAGAAACTCGCAAGGCAAATTGTCCGTTTAGACTCGGCCTTCAGTGTGGGCGATGTAGAAGTTTTCGATCAGATAGTGGAACTTGGCAGTCTGAAGGAACTGTTCGCTTCAGTAGCAAACGATAAAATAAAAAGGGAGTCCAGTAAGTCTAAGATCATATCCATCAAGGGAAATACCGCTTATGTGTTGATAAGCGGACTTTTCCTATACGGTAATTCCGGAGATGAAACCAATATGTCTACGAAATATACGGGGGTTTACAGATTTGCATTGTCTAAAGGTTCTTGGAGGTTGGTAGAAAGGGCTGAGATAGACCGTTTTAACATGATCAAAAAGCAAAGTCTTGACATGGTTATCAATCCCGGATCCGGGATAAAAATTATAGATACGTTATCAATCGATATAAATGACCGCCTGGGATTTGCCGTTAAGCTGAATCATAAGGTAGCGTTGGAAAAAGTTTTGCTAAATGGCTCACCAGTTGATTACCTGTTTGGTGGTGGAATGTTATGGTTAAATTCCAAACCGAGGAAAAAACAGCAGCTGATCATCGAGTATTCGATAAAAGTGGAACAAGATGAAAAGAATACAAATACCAGTTATTTTGGACCATCGTACGGGCATCTGAGGAACCAATATTTCTGGCATCCTTTCTTTAGCTTTTCCAGTCCTAATGACAGAGCAGATTTCACAGTTCGTTGCCAGCTTCCAAAATCTTTCCAGCTTGCAACAAGTTTGCCACAAAGAGACAGTCTTTCAAAAGATAATAGAATAATAATTGGAAGATCCGAAATTCCAACATTTGGTTTATCTATTTACTACGACACAAATTGGGATATTAAACCCCTAAAAAAAGACCAGATTGATATGATTATTTACGCAACTCGGGATTTCGCTCCAAACAATCAGTTGTTGTATGATCAGTTTTCAAAAAATTACGATGTCCTACGGAAGGCCTTTGGGAATCCGATCAGCAATTATTTCGGGATTGTGCAAGATCGTACAGGTGGAAATGGCTGG
Organism: Pedobacter sp.; assembly: GCA_030149995.1. Taxonomy (GTDB): domain Bacteria; phylum Bacteroidota; class Bacteroidia; order Sphingobacteriales; family Sphingobacteriaceae; genus Pedobacter. Next base: position 2,129 of record JASLGV010000184.1, on the reverse strand, counting down.
AAAAACAGGGCCAATAGTATCGTTGTTGCCGGATACAGCGGAAGTTATCTCATTACTGATAAGCCGAATCCCCGAGCTATTTTTGGCCATGAGGTTGCCCATGGCTGGACGAGTCCCGTAGGGCCTGCCACAAATTTCTTAATGGAAGGATGGGCTACGTATGCCGAATCGATTTTGTTAAAATATGCGTACGGTGATTCGATAGTGGGGCCATTTTTCCAATCGCAGAAGCAAAACTATCTCAACGGAAATTTTGATGGCAAAAAGAACTTATGGGAAGACTATAGCAATAGTGGCATATCCTATGGTAAGGGCGCCTGGTTATTCTACATGTTGGAAACGCAGTTGGGTTGGGAAAAATTTTCAGAAGGAATGAAAAAATTTATTAGTGCGGATAAACATACCATCCAGACTTTTATAAAAGAGATGAGTAAAGCCGCTAATAGGAATATGGAACCTTTTCTACATTCGTGGCTGAAAAGCAAACAAATCCCTTGTCTCAAAGTTCAAACCTTTAAATCCAGGATTGAGGTATTGCAGGAAGGCCGGCCACTAATATTTAAACTTGAAGTTCAAATACTGCTGAAAAGTGGGCTTCGCTTGAATAAAACCCTCGATTTTAAATCTGGCAGGCAATCACTGACGCTTGAAGAAGGGGAGATAGAAAGTTTGATTATTGATCCTAACCAAAAACTCTTGTATCAATTGAAATTGTAATTATGTGAACATTAGAGCTCGTAAACAGTTAAGTCTGGTAAATGCGAGAAATACCTATTGTAACACTTTCACTTCATTTATGCTGGTCAACAAATCATTGAATAAATAAATGATTTGAAAAGTCCCTAAAATAAAAAAGCCCTTTAAGATATCTTAAAGGGCTTACGGGTGGAATATGGGGCTCGAACCCACGACCTCCTGAACCACAATCAGGCGCTCTAACCAACTGAGCTAAAACCACCGTGTTTTTTTTGAGTTCACAAAAGTACGTTTTTTCTTGTTCCCTGCAAATATTTTTCACCTCAAAGCAGCAAAAAATATTTAAAGGCCTATTTTTCAATGTTTTTATTTTTTACAAGGCCCGAAAAAACACTTACACCACCATATTCTGACACTAAAAACTTAGCTTTGCCTTGCTTATGATCGAAATTTATACAGACGGAGCTGCCAGCGGAAACCCGGGGCCGGGTGGATATGGCACCATTTTAAGGGCAGGTAAACATTATAAAGAACTGAGTGGCGGTTTTCGCATGACCACCAATAACCGCATGGAATTACTCGCTGTTATTAAAGGCCTGGAAGCCCTGAAAAGTTTAAACCAGCAAATTACCATCTACTCAGATTCCAAATATGTAGTAGATGCTGTTGAAAAAAAATGGGTATTCGGCTGGTTAACCAAAGGCTTTAAAGACAAGAAAAACAAGGATCTCTGGATCCGGTTTCTTGAACTGAATAAATTGCATAACATCCGTTTTATCTGGATTAAAGGTCACAACAACCATCCTGAAAACGAACGCTGCGACCGGTTGGCCGTTGCAGCCTCACAAGACAAGCAAAATCTAAGTATTGATACTGTTTTTGAAGCAGAACGCAACAGCGGTCTTTAACGCTGCCGGTTCTGCTTTTCATGATAAGATCAAGCGCTTTTAATGGTATTGGCAGCAGCCTGATAAAAAGCCATCATTTCTTCTGCTTTTTCTACCATATACCTTGAACCAATAAAAACCGGTACGCGCTGGTGCAACTTTTCGGGATGGATATCCAGTATGCGTTCAAAACCGGTACTGGCTTTTCCACCGGCTTGTTCAATAATAAAAGACATGGGATTGCATTCGTACAGCAACCTTAGCTTACCTGTTGGAGAGCGCGAAGTTGTGGGATAAATATAAATACCGCCTTTAATCAGGTTGCGGTGAATATCGCCCACCATAGAACCAATATAACGGGAAGTATAAGGCCTGCGTGTGGCGGCATCCTCTACCTGGCAGTATTTTATATATTGCTTTACGCCATTTGGAAAATGAACATAATTACCTTCATTTACCGAATAAATATAACCTGTTTCGGGTATTTTCATTTCGGGATGCGACAAACAGAATTCGCCAATGGAGGGGTCGAGCGTAAAACCATTT
>JASLGV010000146.1 GCA_030149995.1 Pedobacter sp. | reverse complement strand
TTGAGGCGTTTACAGGAAGACAATTACTACCCGTTCGGACTGAGAAAACAGGCAGGTGTTGTAAGTTCAAACAACAACGCCTATCTTTACAATGGCAAGGAGTTGCAGGATGTACTGGGACAGTACGATTACGGCGCAAGGCTCTACGACCCGGTTGTGGGCAGGTGGAATGTGGTGGATCCATTGTCGGAGAAGAGCAGGAGGTTCTCTCCTTACGTCTATGGTAATAACAATCCGATAAGGTTTATTGATCCCGATGGAATGGAGGCAATGGATCCAGGTGATAAATTTAAAACCATTAAAGATGCAGCTAAGGATTTTGCTAAGCTATACAACGATAACTCAATAAAAGAAAAACAAGAATATGGTACATCTATTTATAAAGTAGTTGAAGCAGGTGAGACGTATTATTCCTATGTGGAACCTTCGACTGGTGGTAATGATGGTGTGAGGGTTAGCGTTAGTAGCCCAGTTTATGAAACTGTAGCTACAGCTCATACGCATGGTGCCGAAGAAAAAGGTTATATAAATAATGATTTTTCACCGGCTGATAAAACTAATGCTAAATCAAGAGATGTTCCTAATTTCGTTGCAACTCCTGAAGGAACCTTAAAAATGTATGATCCGTCAAATAACAAAATTAGTTTGATTGCAAAAGACATACCAAGCGATGTTAATTCTCCAACAAGGGTTAATAATATTGACTCGAGGACGCTACCAAAAAATGAACCTATTAGAAATATGTCGAATAGATTTAGAGATTTCATATCGTTACCTGCTGGACAAGCTGCTACTGCGGTAAAAAATGCAGGGCCAAATGCGGCTAATAATTTACGGACAGGTTTTAACGGGTTTGTAAATTCAGTTGTAAGTGGTTGGATGCAATATCGATAATATTAAATAAAAGGGAAAAAATGAGTTTAGTAAATAGAAATATTAGATTGTGGTTGATTATATTAATGTTAGTCCCAGCCTTAGTAAAATGCCATTCTAATGTAACTCAAGCGGAATGGGATATTAATCAAGGATATGTGCCAGATAGTACAACCGCTGTGCAAATCGCACAAATATTATTTGTTCGTGTTTATGGAGAGAAAGTTCTTAAAAAGAAGCCTTTCATTGCTACCCTAAAAGATGGAGCGGTATGGGTTGTTGAAGGTAGCATAGATGAAGGTGTGGACGGAGGAGTTCCTCATATTGAAATACAAAAGTCTGACGGTAGGATAGTTAATCTTTATCACTACAAATGAGCCCATTCTAACGCAAGCATTAGTGCAACGGTGCTTATGCTTAAAGAATAAAACTATAAGCCCAGCGATGTGAGAAGTTACCGGGCTTTGGTTGTTATGGCACTATCCCTTTTCAAGTGGATGTACTAATTTAGCGTCCAGTTAGAGTTAAGCATAAAACCTTAATTTTAACCTATGAAACGAGAGCGAAAAATTTACGATCCGTTATTTAAGACTAAAGCAGTTCAATTAAGCAATGAAAGAGATAATATTTTAGAATTGATTAGAGAATTGGGAATCAAAGCTACCTTGCTTTACAAATGGCGCAAAGAATATGAAGAATTCGGTGAGGGAAGTTTCCCTGGAAATGGGAAATTGACGTTGATGGAATGTACACTTTTGAGCCCACACCCGAAGAAGCTGCGATTATGTCTAAACATGTTTATAATGACCCTAAAGACCCTGTCGAATTAATTGGTGGCTGGAAAGTTTCTAATGCGGTAAAGGGTATTACCTATAGCAATGAGGCTACTGGTTTTAAATCAGCATTGTATGAACGTACCGTTGATGGAAAAACAGAATATACCTATGCAACGGCAGGTACAGAAGGATTAGACGGTAAAGATTGGAAAGCCAATGCCACTCAGTTAGTAGGTGCATCTGAACAATATTCGCAGTCCAAAGCAAATGCGGTGGAGTTAAAGAATGAATTGAAGGGAGCGGAGCTAACCTTTACAGGCCATTCGCTTGGAGGTGGGTTGGCGGAAGGAAACTCAATAGCAACAGGAAATAAGGAGATTACCTTCAATGCTGCCGGGGTTAGTGTTTTTACGAGGGGAGGGCATTCTGGAAGGTCCAATACAGATGCTTACATCATGACCACAGATCCTTTAAATGCAATTCAAATAGTGGCTGGCGGAGTACTTAGAGCGGGAGGAGAAAGACATTTTCTACAACCAAGAAGTGCGAGCGGAACATATAATGGACATAGTATTAACTCTGTCATAGAGGCTCTCCAGAGCCCTGTTACTCCAATACGAAATTTTATCAATAATTTAAAGCAGGCAATTACCCCTAAGATATTCTAGAATAATGAAAAATAATCTAATCGTAATAATTCTAATATTTTTGTGTTTGAGCTGTAGCAACCGAGAACTAGAAGTTGATAAATCCAAACTGTTAGGGAATGACTACCGCCTTTTTCAAGGTACTCCTGCTTGGGCACTTGCAAAAGCGGTCGAGGATAGGGATACATCGGAAATAAAAAGACAGGTGCAGGAAAAGGGCGTTAAAATAGACTTTCAAGAGCCTCGTTTTGGAAATACATTATTGATGATGGCTGTGGTAAATAGTGCATATGAGAGTGCAAAAATATTATTAAAATTAGGTGCAGACCCAAATTTAGAGAATGCGTACCGAGGGTCAACGGCCATGATTGATGCAGCAAATAATGACAATCCAGATTATCTAAAGTTACTGTTAGGTCATAAGGGCGATCCTAACGCAATTGAAGCAGCTCCAATAAAAGATGGGGATGTGGCACGGGAAACTGCCCTGAATAAAGCCATATCATATAAAGATATAAATAATCTTGAAAGGGTAAAGTGCTTGGTTGAGGCGGGCGCTAACATCAATTATTTTAATGATGGTAACCCAGCTTATACCGATCTTCCTCTGGCTGATGCATTAAAGCATAATAAAATGGATGTGGTACTATATCTTTTGCAAAAAGGAGCAAAGTATAAAATAACTATGTATAGAACAGTCGACGGGCAAGATGTATATATTCTTCAGGCTTTAAGAAAAAGTGTTTTGGACCTTAACTCCCCAGAATACCAAAAGAAACTTGAGGTAATCGCCTTCTTAAAGGATAAAGGACTTGACTATGCCAAGGAGCCGATACCAGATTATGTACTTAAGGACATCAAAAAGAAATATCCCGATAGTTGGCAGGAGTATATTAAAAAATATTAATTCTGATAAACGAATGCCGGCTATGTAAAAATTGCCGGGCTTTTTTAATGGCAGTAAAAAAGAAAAGAGACTGCATCATAATTCAATTTAGCCTCGAAGGTGCCAAATAATATTTTATGGCGGTCTTCATTTTAATAAAAAACGGCAATTTTCAAATAAGAAAATTGCCGTTTTTTATTCTTGTTAGAGGTTGTTTGAAATTAAATTCTGTTTAAGAATAGTGGTTTTGATTAATGATATACCCTTCTGATATTATTTATTGGTGATTTCGGTAATCGGTTCACCAACGCTGCCATTTGGCATTTGTATGTGTAACAGGGCTGCCACTGTTGCAGCAATATCGGTCATATAATAGGTTTTGTTGGTATGACCAGGTTTAATTCCCCAGCCCATAAAAACCAGTGGAATATGCGCGTCGTAGGGGTTCCAGTTTCCGTGCGTGGTGCCGGTGCTGCTTCCGTTAAACCAGTTTGGATTCAGGATGTAATACACATCGCCACTTCTGCGTGCATTATACCCATTGGTAATCATCTTTTTCTGTATTTCCGGTAAGGTAGCGGTTGCAATTTTTTCAATATCTACTGCATTGCTGATGCCGTCCATCCGTTTTAAAACTGCAATGGTGGTTGCTTTTACATCTGTAAAATCCAGTTTGTTGCTGCTGATCTTATCGCGGTCGTAAATGATCTGGTTGTTTTGCGATTTGATGACCAGGTTGGCTACTTTGAATTTATCGTTTAAAGCCTGATTGATGTTTTTTGCAATATCTCTATCGTTTACCACGCCTGCCGGAAGTTTATTTTCCTGCATAAAGCCCGGTACGTGAGCGGCACCATGATCGGCCGTTAAAAAGACCATGTAATTGTTTTTGCCTACTTGTTTATCCAGGTAGTTGAAAAATTCTTCCAGGTCTTTATCCAGTCTTAAATAGGTATCCTCGATTTCGATGGAGTTCGGACCATAACGGTGGCCGATGTAATCGGTAGAAGAGCAGCTTACGGCTAAAAAGTCTGTTGTGTTGTCTTGTCCAAGATCTTCAGAAAGGATGGCCAGTTTTGCCAGATCGAGGGTCATGGTATTACCGTAAGGCGTACTTCTGATGGCATCGAAATTTTTATCGGTAAACTGAGCAAGGTTATGCGGGAAAGTATTGTCTTTACCTTCATAAGCTTTATCATCAGCTGTGCTGTTTACGTAGGTGTTGATCGGGTAAAGTGTTTCCCAGTTTTTAGCGTAAAATTTATTGGCCAGTTTAATTTTATTATAATCTTTAACCCAGTTTGGCAGGTCTTTCATGTAGTAAGAACTGGTGATCCAGTTACCGGTAGAACCCTGGTACCAATAAGCTGCATTTGCGCTGTGTCCGGCGGGAAGAATAGATCCTCTGTCTTTAAGTGAAATGCCAATTACTTTTCCTTTGAAATTGGTAGCCAGTCGTAACTCATCGGTAATGGTGTTGCTCAGCAGGTTTTTAGGCGACATCGCACCTTCTGATGAAGGTGTACTGCCCACGGTGGTAACCGTTGTATCCTGTGTACAGTACATGTTTGATTTCGTTTCGGGATCGTACCAGTCGTTGCCAATGATTCCATTTATAGCCGGTACGGAACCTGTATAGATAGAAGAGTGACCGCAAGCCGTATAGGTAGGAGTGTAGGGAATAAAAGTGTTTTCTGCCGAGAAACCATCGTTGATAAGACGTTTAAAACCACCGTTGGTGTAACGGTTATAATAACGATAGAGGTAATCCCATCTCATTTGATCTACCACAAGTCCAACAACCAGTTTCGGACGGGCAACTTCTGCCGGATACGATTTGGCAGGTGCAGCAGGTGTTGCTTTTTTCTGTTGAGCCGAAGCATAGGTAAACGAGAAAAGAGAGAACGCAACTGCAAAGTAAAAATGCTTTTTCATTTATTTAATTTTTCAATCTCGTCAAACAGCTGTTTTGTAAGGCAGATATTCGAAAAGTGTTAATGGGTGCCTGAACACCGTAAAATTTTGTTGTTTTGAGATCGCCTAAAGTAAAACATTTAGATGAAGTATCTTTGAAGTTTATGTAAAGATTTTATAGCGCTTCTGCGACCACAAAGGTACTGCCACCAATAAAAATCAGGTCGTCTGTAGCAGCGGTCTCTTTTGCTTTTTCGATTGCCTGCGAAACCGATTCATAAACTTTTCCTTTTAATCCGTGTTGAGCTGCCTGCGTTTTAAGGGCATCGGCTTCCAAAGCCCTTTCTAAATCGGGTTTGCAGAAATAGTATACCGCACCAACAGGCAGAAGGGATAACACTTTGGTGATGTCTTTATCTTTTACCATCCCAAAAACAATGTGAAGGTTTTTATGCGGGGTGTTCTCAATATTTTTAACAACCTCCGCAATCCCGGCTTCGTTGTGTCCCGTATCGCATATCATCAAGGGTTTTTTGCTTAAAATTTGCCAGCGCCCCTGTAAGCCTGTTACTTTTTTAACCGATTTAAGGCCTTTATAAATACTGGATTCATCAATTTTGAAATTCCCTTGCTGGTTTAATACCTCTAAGGCTTCCAGCACGGTTAAGATATTTTTTGGTTGATACAGACCGGTTAAATCACTATGCAGATCCGCATAAAGGAGCTGTTGGTCTTTGTAAACAGAGAGACTTAGCGCTTGATGTTTTACCGCTACCTGGCGGGCGTGGAGTTCTGCATCCGCAAAAACAATGGGTGTTTTCATTTCTGCTGCTTTACGCAGGAAAACCTTTTGAGATGCTTCCTGTGTTTCACCAATAATTACCGGTGTATTCGCTTTTATGATGCCTGCTTTTTCGCCTGCAATTTCTTCCAGGGTATTGCCCAGCATATTGGTATGATCCAGGCTGATGTTGGTAATGACAGATATTTCCGGCTGGATAATATTGGTCGAATCCAGGCGACCGCCAAGACCCACTTCAATAACGGCAATGTCTACTTCATGACGTGCAAAATGATCAAACGCCATGGCTACGGTTGCCTCGAAAAACGAAGGTTCTATTTCAGCAATCAGTTTTTTCTGTGCCCGAACAAAAGAACTTACCTCCGCTTTGGAAATCATTTTTCCATTAATGCGGATGCGTTCTCGGAAATCTTTAAGGTGCGGGGAAGTGTATAAACCCGTTTTATAACCCTGTGCCTGAAGTACAGACGCGAGCATATGAGAGGTAGAACCTTTTCCGTTCGTACCGGCTATGTGAAGGGTTTTGAATTTATTTTGCGGGTTATCTAAGGCCGCACAGAGCGCAAGGGTGTTGGTTAAATCTTTCTTAAATGCAGAAGCGCCTATCCGGGTAAACATGGGTAGTTTGCTGTACAAAAAATCAAGTGTTTGCTGATAGTTCATAATGGGAGTCAAATATAAGCCGCGAAATTGTTATACTGAAAAGAATAGATGAAGAATATATTTAAGCGTGTTTAAAGAGTGTTGTCTGATGATGCCATCCGATAACAGAAAAAGCCCCTTGGGAGGGGCTTTTGAAAATCATATTTAAGAAATGGGCTCAATTGCAGGCAGAAGGTTTATTTCACTTTAAAATTAAAAACCACTACACCTGTCTGATTGTCGCCGCCTACATCTGTTCTGCTTAAAGATGAATTTAAAACAGCCTGTATACATTTATTAACGAGTTCTGTATCGGTAATGGTAGAACCTTTTAATTCCTGGTTAGCCCGTGTAATGGTACCGGATTTGTTAAAGTAGATCCGGATGGCAATTTTACCGGTTTTTTGCCCGTCATCTTTTGGAATAACCAGGCTTGAAAAACGTCTTAACTCAATGGGTTTATCTCCATATCCGGAACCACCTTCACCATAATTATTGGCCAGCGGATCGCCGTTAACGGAACCTTGGTTACCAGGTGTATTGCCTGTTCCATCGCCTTGTCCTTCACCGGTATTCTTTTTGCCTTTGTAAAGGGCATTCTGATTGATAACCGGTTTAGAAGGTTTATCTTCTGGCGTGGTGGTTGGGGCTGTGGTAGTTGGTTTGGTTGTTTTGGTATTGATGCTTACGGCCTCTTCGGAATTTTGTGTCTGGATTTCCTTTTCACTTGCCTGAGAAGAAGTTGCAGGTGTAACCTGTGCTTCGGGTACTACTTTATCGGGTACTTTGTTATTGGCATTCGGATCTGAAGAAGGTTCTTCAATACTGGTATAATCATCGCCCATTCCTTCTACCGAAGTACCATAGTTAACCACCATACCGCCCATACCAAGTTCTTCTGTTGGCTGGAAGGAGCCGATTACAATAAAAAAGCTTATTCCAATCAGAAAAGCCATGATTCCGGTGGAAATGGCAACTGCTTTTGGGTAATTATTTTCTTCTTTGTAAGTCATTACTTTTTAGGCTCAACAGCTAAAACAACTTTCAGTTTTAATTTATTTGCAATGTCAAAAACCTGCATGGTATTTTCAATCGAAACGCCACGTGCTACATACAGGATAATTGTTAAATCTGGTGCAGCTTGCTGATAAGCTTCGATTGATGGCTGTAATTGTTCTAAGCTGGTTGGTTTTTTATCTACAAAATATTTTAAATTTTCGTCGATGGTAACGGTTACAGCTTTTTTAGCTGTAGACTGTTGTCCGCTTTCAGACCGCGGTAATAATAATTTTACTACCTGCGGGTTTACCACTGCCGAGGCCAGTAAGAAGAACAGCATCAGGAAGAACATAATATCGTTCAGTGCCGAGGTATGTACTTCTACTGTTCCTTTATTTCTTTTACGTAAATTCATTATTTGCCCGGTTCTTCTAATAAATCAATAAAGTCAATTGCATCTGTTTCCATTTTCAGGATGATTCTTTCAACCATAATATTTAAAATGTGATACAGTACATAGGCGATAATACCAATAATTAATCCGGTGGCAGATGTAATCATTTTGGTATATAAACCACCTGAAATGGTGCCAATTTCAATCGCTCCTTTAATCGATACCTGGTGGAAAATGGTAATTACCCCCACAATGGTTCCAACGAAACCAAGCATGGGTGCAATACCGGCTACGATACCTAAAATGCTGATGTTTTTTTCAAGTTTCGAAACTTCCAGTTTACCTACG
>JASLGV010000117.1 GCA_030149995.1 Pedobacter sp. | reverse complement strand
CCAGCGACCCTCTGATTAACAGTCAGATGCTCTAACCGGCTGAGCTATTCGGGAATCCGGTCTTCAAAACTGCTTTTTAAACTGTAAAAAGCTCGTTGTTTTGGGAATGCAATATTAGGGCTTTTAAATTATTTATGCAATATTTGTACCGAAAAAAATGAAAATAATTTAAAAAAAATCATATGAGCCTGATAATCATAGGTAGTGTAGCTTTTGACGCTATTGAGACACCTTTCGGAAAAACAGACAAAATAGTGGGTGGTGCCGCAACTTACGCCAGTTTAGCTGCTTCTTATTTCTATAAAAATACAAAAATTGTAGGTGTTGTAGGTGATGACTTCCCTCAAAAAGATATTGAATCTTTCAAAGAACACGGCATTGATACCGAAGGTTTACAAATTAAAGCTGGCGAAAAAACATTTTATTGGTCGGGTAAATACCACAATGATATGAATAGCCGCGATACAATAACAACCGAGCTGAATGTATTGGAAAACTTTGATCCGATTATTCCAGACAATTATCAGGACTGCGAATACTTAATGTTGGGCAACTTAAGCCCGCAGGTACAGCAAACGGTTATTAAAAGGCTTAAAAACCGCCCTAAGTTAATCGTAATGGATACCATGAACTTCTGGATGGACATTATGATGGACGATCTGTTTGAAACCATTAAACTGGTAGATGTATTAACCATTAACGATGCAGAAGCGCGTCAGCTTTCGGGCGAATACTCATTGGTAAAAGCTGCCCGTAAAATATTAACATTAGGCCCTAAATACCTGATTATTAAAAAAGGCGAACACGGTGCTTTATTGTTCCACGAAAATAAAATCTTCTCTGCACCTGCATTGCCGCTTGCAGAAGTATTCGATCCAACCGGTGCCGGTGATACCTTTGCCGGTGGCTTTATCGGCTACATGGCTAAAGTTGGAACCGTTAATTTCAACAACATGAAAAATGCCATCATTTACGGTTCTGCCCTGGCATCATTCTGCGTGGAGAAATTCGGTACAGAAAAAATATTAAACCTGACGAACGAAGAAGTTGCAGAAAGAGTTCAGGAGTTTGTTAACCTGAGTACTTTCAGCATAGAAGCTTAATACACTTCCGGTACAAATAAAAAAAGCGCATGAAACATGCGCTTTTTTTATTTAAAAACTGGCGGCCGCCGGCTGCTTTCCTTTTAAATTAATCATCGTTTTACTGATAACAGGCTGTAAACCGATTATAAAAATACTAAACAGGCACAACAGGCCAATCGCTTCATAATAATTTACGCAAAACTGTAAGAAAGCCTGTTTCTGCACCGCCTTACTTAATAAACCTACACCCGCCTTTGCAGCCTCATCCGGCAGCATACCACGGGCGGCAAGCGCCTGCTGATAAGCCTTTAACCGTCCGCCTAAAGAAAGATTTAACATACTCAATCCTTCCTCCATAATGGTATGATGCAGGCCTTTATAGTAAAGCTGAAAAAAATTAACCAAAGCCAGGCTTAAACTAAAAGTAGAAAAGCGGATAAAAACCCCTACAGATGCAGCCGACTGACTCAATGGTTCGGGTACCGAAGAAGTAATAAACATCACAATCGGCGACATCACCATCCCCACGCCCAGCCCTTGCAAAAACAAAGGCAGGATAAAAGTACCGGCATCGGCCTCCGTTGTAAAAAGAAAACACATGGAGATAAAAAACACAGCCAGCAAGGCAAAACCACTTATCCAGAGCAAACGGAGCATACGCTGCCAGATTAAAAACCTGACTGCAATAAAAGATCCGGCAAATACCCCTAAAATATTATAGATCATCAATTCGTTGGCATGGAGCGAGTCCATCCCCAAAACGTTTATAAAGTAAGTACTGGTTAAACTGAAAGCACCCCGTATAATGTACAGGATAATTAAGAAAACAATGCCGATACTGAAATTGCGGAATTTAAAAATATCCAGATTTACCGTAGGTCGCCTCAACGTAAGCTGCCGGGCCACAGAAAGTATAAACAAAATAACAATCGAAATGGCTGCACCTACAATTGCACGGTCTTCAAACCAATCGTTTTGTTGCCCGTACGCCAGCACAAAAGCAATTAAAATCAGCATAACAACAAATAGCAGAAAACTTGCCCAATCCAGTTGGTACAGTGGTTTCTTTCGCAATACATGTGCCCGGTTGAGCAAGGCAAAAAGCAAGGCTGCACTTGGTAAAAAGCAAAAAATAAGTGCCTTATACAACACATTGTATTCGAAATTCTCGATCAGCGGAGCGGCGAACAAAGCGGTTAGGGGTGAAACACATAAAATCATCCCATAAAAAATGGTGTAACCAACTTCTCTGGAATGCTCCGATTTCAAACGGCCAAAAAGGAGGTTCAAACAAATGCTTGTAATGCCGCAATTAACAAGTCCCTGCAAAAAACGGAAAACAAAAACGAGCCAGAGATCGCGCGTGTTGTAACAACAATAAGCAATCAGGATTTCGAGTATGATGCAGATCAGCAGGTAATCGCGGGTAACAATGCGCTCAAAAAAGCGTCTTTCCAGAGCCGTAAAACTGGCAACTGCCGCATAAAACAAGAGCATCGAAAACTGGATATCGGCCGGTTCCGCGCCATAATATCCTGCTGCAGCAGTACCATCGGCCGTTGAAATGGCAAATAACAATACCGACGACAGAAGTAACAGGAGAATACTGAACCGGATAAGCCATTCGGGTATCCCCCTTTTAAAAATCTCTTTTACACTATTCATGCGGTGCATTTTTACGGATGCGAACCACGGCACTCATACCGGCATTGAGGGGTTGCAAAGTTTTAGCCTCTCCTTCAAGACGGATGCGTACCGGGATGCGTTGTGCTATCTTTACAAAGTTGCCCGTTGCATTATCTGGCGGCAGCAATGAAAACCGGGAGCCTGTTGCCGCCGAGAGCGACTCTATCCTGCCCCGATATGAAACACCCGAAAAAGCATCAACCTCTATATCTACCGGCTCGCCAACATACATGTCTGCAATTTGTGTTTCCTTAAAATTGGCAATCACCCATTTGCCGGCATCATGATCTACGATATAGGCAATGGTTTGGCCGGGTTGCAGCAATTGTCCGGGCTGTATGGTTCTTTTGCCCATCTTCCCGTTATATGGCGCTACAATAACAGTATAAGATGTGTTCAGATCGTTTCGTTTCAACACTGCTTTTCTGCGCGAAATTTCAGATTGCAACACATTTACCTGCGTTTTAACATCATTTGTTTTGGATACTGCTGCCGCATATTCTTCCTGAGCCATCCGGTATTCTGCCTTCGAAACCTCCAGCACACTTTGCACATTCTCAAGCTGCTGCCTGGTAACAGACTCCACCTCAAACAATTTCTTATAGCGGTTATACTCTTCCTGCTGTTTCCATAATTTTGCCCGTGCAGCTTCTATTTTGGCCTTGCTTGCTGCTGCAGATCTCGAGGCTGTTTCAATATTGCTTTTCTGAACCGACACCTGTGCTTCTGCATTTTCGAGAGAAGCCTCTGCCTCATCCTGCTGAACGGTGTAATCGCGGTCGTCTATCAGCACCAGGGTATCACCTTTTTTAACTTCCTGGTTTTCTTCAAAACGCACCTCTTTAACATAGCCATTTAAGCGGGCTGTAATTGGGTTAATATATTCATCAACCTGCGCATCGTTCGTATCCTCATAGCGCATAAACCGCAGCAAGGTCTTACCTCCCCAGCCCAGTAAAAAAAGGGCAATCAGAATGGCTGTAAAAGTGGTAAATCGCGAAATAATTTTGTCTGTTTTATGCTGTTTTTTGGTATTCATATTTATAGATTGCCTACTGCTTTTTGTAATTGATAGTATTGAATGCGTGCATTTACCTTTGCGGTGGTTAACTCGAATTTAGATTGCAACAGCTGCGTTTCTGCATCCAGCAAATCTGTTAAAAGTGCCAGCTGGTTGAAATAGGTATTTTGCACAATGCGATAACTTTCGGTTGCCTGCCGGATGTTTTCTTCCGCAACGGCAATCTTTTTAACCGATTCGTTGTACCGGATATAATACTCATTAACCTCCTGAAAAATCTGATCTTTCACCTCCTCGTCTTCAACCAATTGTCTTTTTAGCTGAATGGCCGCTTCCTTTACCTTATGCTGGTTGGTATACCACGAAGAGATGGGAATCTTAAGTTTTAAGCCCGCCATTCCATTGCTGTACAAAGACAAAGAATAAGGATAAAACTGTATTTGCGGATAAGCGTAAGCATATTCTGCAAAGAAGCCCAACGATGGCAGTGCATTTGACTTTACCTGTTTCAGGTGTAACGCATTCAGTTCCTGTTCCTTTTCTGATATGGCCAGTTTAAAAGAATGATGTGTTGCGTCCTTTATAAAATCATTTGCTGGTTTGAGAAGCTGTATCTTCATTTCCGATTCCGGCACAACCGTTCTTATCGGCGCTTCAGTCTCTTTACCTATCAGCAGATTTAACTTATGTGTAGAAATGCGGATGTTGTTCTCTATTTCCACCAGCAGCATGCGTTGTTTCGAAAGGCGTAGCTCTGCGCGCAAAACATCGCTTTTAAGGATGGTGCCGTTTTTATAAAGCTGCTCAATCTCTTTGAGTTGCGCCTCACGATCTTTAATATCCTGGAGCAGCAGCTCGCGGTACGATTCATTCCGGTATACATCATAAAAATATACAGCCGCTGTATAATGAATTTCCTGTGTGGTTAGCTGTGTTTTGGCGAGATCTATTTCATGTTCCTTTTCTGAGGCGGTAATTTCGCGGTTTGTTTTACCTCCGTTATACAGGTTTAAATACAACTCCGCACCTACCTTATAATACTTAGGATCAACCGGATACTGACTTGGTGTATGAAACAGGCCATTTTCGTAAACAGGCAAATCAAAAACATGCGCCAATACACCATTTGCTGCCAACTCGGGTAAACGTTCAGACTGGGCGGCCTTTATACGGGCTGCTCCCGCCTGCGCATCCAGGCGTTGCATCTGTATCTTTTTACTGTTGCTATCGGCCAGCAACCATACCTGTTCCAGGCTTAGATCACTTTTATCGAGATAATTGGTTTGTGCGCGAGTAAGAAAAGAGCATAAAAGAAGGGCCGCGCACAACCCTGTATTTCTTTTATTCGGGGTAAAATCCATACGTATAAATTAATAGTGCAAATTTCCGTTAAGAATTATTTCTTTATTTTATCTAAACTGACATATTTTTGTTCAAAACAGCCACATGGGAAAAATAGACATTGATAAGATTTTACGGGACCTGGACGAGATTCCGGAAACAACCTATGTATGGCACAGCCGCTTTGAAGATCGTTTCTACAACCACAAGCACCTTAAAGGCCAGCTTACCTATGTAGAACGCGGCATTATTTTTTTATACACCCGGGAGAAAACTTACTTTTTACCTGCGCGTCATTATCTATGGATTCCAGCAGGTGTAGAGCACCACCTTCAGCTTCGGTATCATTCTGCCAATGTGAGAAATATTTATTTCAGTACAGAAACGGATGAGGAAAATCCTTTTTACCGTAAAATAGGTATTTACCCGGTTAACAACCTGCTGCTGGAAATGCTGTTGTTTTCAGAGCGTTGGTTCGGCAATATTTTTCCGGGAACCGGGCAATTTGATTTTTTAAAAACGCTTAAAAACATCTTACCCGTTATAAGCGAACACCCGCTTCCGATTGCAGTTCCAACCACCAACAACGAAAGGTTAAGACCGGTTCTGGGTTATATCCACATGCATATGGGAAACGATTTGTTAAGTATGGAAAAAACAGCCTCAGATAATGGTTTTAGCGAAAGAACTTTATCACGCATCTTTCAAACCGCTTTAAACATGTCCTTTTATCAATATCTTAAATTGGTACGTATGACCAAAGCGATGGAAAAATTATTGGGCAGCAATCAAACCATTAGTGAAATTGCCTATGCCGTAGGGTATAATAGTATTTCTTCTTTTAGCAATACCTTTTTTAAAATGGTTGGCAAACGTCCTTCCGAATTCAGGGAGCTGAAACAATCGTATTTACCGGTAAAAACAGACACCGTAAAATCAACCTAAACGACCAATGGCTTTAAATTTCTCAAATACCTGGTCGGTATGGGGTGCATCGGCCAGTTCATCCGTTAAATCCTGCCCTGCCCAATGTTCATAATGTTTGCCGTTTCGCCACAGTCTGCTTTCACCAACATCATAAATAACACCTTTATAAGCCACCCAGATCTGAGGCTTATCCTGTCCGTTTCTAAGCGCCAGCTGCTGTTTACTATAAACTGGTAAATCCATTACTTTAAAGCACGTTTTTTAAACCACTCGTACAAATAAACATTCAGCAATAACAAACTCATCAGGTAAAAATGGTCTTCAAGAGGAATGGTTCCCACCCGAACGCCTAATATTTCCTTACTGTTATATTCTACCACTGGTATGCGCGTCAAAAATCCATTTACAATATAAAAGGGAATCAAGGCAACTCCATAAGCCCTGTAAAAACGGTACATAAAACGCAACGGTTTGTTTACATACTCTACAAACAGTAGCACAAGCAATAAGAAACTAAAGTTGATAACCGTGTACCATTTACTATAGGCAAAAAAGATAAAGGCCACACAAAGGCCCAGTAGTAAATTACTTAATGCCAGACTGTACCGTTCCAGCTTATTGGCAGGAAAATAAGCATTCAGGCATTCATAAATAAAAATACACGCATATGGAACCGTTAAAAAGAATAAGATCTCTTCTATCGGCAAACCCATAAAAGATACACCTATTAAATAAGCCGGATTAAAAGACCAGACATTTAATTTAACAAAAAGAACATCCCATACCAGAAAAATCAGCCCGGTTAGAAAAATGGCAGGCAAAACAAATTTCCATTTACTAAAAAAGTGCACCTTTTTATCAAAGGATAAAACAAGCGGAAAAAATATAACAGCTATATTAATTAATAAATATGTATAGTTCATTTAAAGGAATTTTTGAAAAATTTTTATTTCTTCTGCTGTACAGCGTTTGCTTTCTATCATAAAGCGGGCAGCATTTTTAATCAGTGCAGCATCCGCAGCTCCAAAATTATGATTTCGGTAATGTTTTACAATTTCTTTTTTATCGGTTTCAAGGTCTTTGCTAAAGCCTAAAAAACCCGGGGTAAAATGTTCAATGGAGAAACGCATAAAACGGATTTCCATATTTTCAGGTTCCATAGATACCGCTTTCCCCATGGTTTTCATGGCACGGGAAACAAACTTCATTTTGTTGTAAGGATTCCAGGCATGCTTTGCCCTGAGTGCTTCCAAAGTACCTGTGTAAGCCAGCAGGAGTGCTGTTTTATCGGGCATCCGGTCCAGGCTGGTAAATAAGGAGTCTGTTAAACGGGCATGATCCACAGCACGCACCATCTGCGTTTTCAAAACAGACATTTCGGCCGGCGACAACTGTGCCCGGCAAAAAGCGGTTGTAAAAAAAAGAAACAGAAAAATAGTGCTCCTGAGTGTACCCATGTAAGCCTGTAAAAATAATAAAAATAACGAGCTCTGCAGATTTATCTGACCAGGCGTCTAATAATTATACTGCCATGCCAACAAAATCACAATAATTTCTTTTATTTATATCAAATGGAGAAACAACAACGGATTACGGTAATAGGAGCTGGTTTTGCAGGCCTGGCTGCAGCTGCAATACTGGCAAAACAAAATTTTGATGTTACGGTAATAGAAAAAAATGAAATGGCCGGTGGGCGGGCGCGTAGCTGGGAACACGATGGATTTCTTTTCGATATGGGCCCCAGCTGGTATTGGATGCCCGAAATATTCGAAAATTTTTATCAGTTATTTAACAAAACGACGGCCGATTTTTATACACTGAAAAGATTAGCTCCTTCTTACCGCATCTTTTTTGATACCCATGATACGCTGGATGTACCGGAACAACTTGCAGACCTCCACAAGCTTTTTGAAACGCTTGAGCCCGGCAGCAGCAAAAACCTCCGCAAATTTCTCAGTCAGGCCGAATACAAATATACTGTGGGCATGCAGGAATATGTTTTCAAACCCTCACACAGCATCTGGGAATACTTTGATCCGCGGCTGGCCATAAGCGGCATCAGGCTGCAGCTGCTTGGCAACATGCGCAAGCACGTGAATCAATATTTTAAACACGAAAAGCTCCGCAAGCTCCTGGAGTTTCCAGTTCTTTTTTTAGGAGCAACCCCACAAAATACGCCTGCACTTTATAGCCTGATGAATTATGCCGACCTGGTATGCGGCACCTGGTACCCGATGGGCGGGATGCACGAGATTGTAAAAGCCATGCAAAAAATTGCAGAAGAGCAAGGTGTAAAGTTT